>WTIB01000112.1 GCA_011522905.1 Crocinitomicaceae bacterium
AACAGATCTTATTAATCTTCGAATTAAAAAGAATGTTTCAATTCATGAAAAATTTTCACTATCACCAAAAGAAATCAAAATCCTTGAGAATAAAGTAAAAGACAAGGTTCTCGTGCAATCCATTTGTAAGCTAAATTTTATTGAATCTGATGAGATTAAAGAAATCTTGAATTTTAAGAATCTCAAATTCACATTAGAATTTTTAAAAGACATTCATACCATAAACCACTTTAGCGAAGTAATTCAAAGATCTGTAATAAGGGCAAATAATGTAATCGAAGAATTAAAACAACTGGCGCAATACGAGGACAATCCTGAGAAACAGAAAATTTCTTTAATAAAGAATTTTGAAGGATTACAAGTTCACACCTCATTGAGTCATCCAGAAGCTAAATTTATTTTTGATGTAGATAAAGAGCATTTCATATTCGGAAATGAGTTTAGAACCATTCAATTGTGGTCCAATATATTACACTTGATTATTGAAAACTGTAACTTCAAAGGCAAAGCAAAATTTATCTTATCAACGAATTCAATTGGTAAGAAAATGATTATTTCAATTAAATGCAGTCCAAACTCTGTTCTTACTGAACTTTTTAATAAGAATATATTGAATTATCGATTCCACGATGATATTGAAAGCTCCATTAAACTGAGACTAAATATCATACATACAATCTTAATCGAACATCGATCTAAATTACGTTGTACCTATGAAGACAACGATCTTCTCTTTGAACTAACTTTTTAGCGGATTAGAGTTACATGACCGACAATTAATCTCCGTTCATCAGTCTTTTTAACCTTGTAAACAATTTTATAAGTGTAAACACCATCCTGCACATTTCTGGCATCTCCAGAATAAGTCCCATCCCAACCAATAGTTGCGTCTTGCGATTCAAAAATCACTTCACCCCATCTATCAAATATCATTAAATTATAATTGTATGGGTCATAACCTGAGGTAAATACAGGTAAGAATACATGATTGTGTTGATCTCCATCCGGTGTGAATGTATTTGGTATGTATATAATTGGCTCGTCTTGATAATCTAAAAGTACTTGAGCCGTATCGGAACAACCCTGGACCGAGTATGCTATCAATCCTATATTTATACCAGATTCAACATCGACATATAAATGCTGTGGATTAACTAAGGTTGAGGTATCTCCATCTCCAAAATTCCATAAATAATCAACTGCTCCTATTGAATTGTTGTTCATTTGTACCCATTGACTGTTTTCAGTGAGCATAGGAGGAACTACTACAAAAGAGGCAATAGGTGGATCATCCAAACATATGATATTATATTCGGTTGTATTGGAAACACAAACACCGTCATTTACCGTTAAGCTAAGATCATAACATCCACCATTTTCAAAAGTATACGTTGCAGCGCAACCAGAAACTTCATCACCATTGTTTAGATTCCAAATACAATCGGACCCGGCAGTTGCTAAAGGGTTAGTAAATGAAACCGTTAATGGAGCACAACCAGCCGTATCACTGATAGTTATATCTAATGGTTCTGGTGTTTGAACCGAAACCAATGCACTTGAAGTACCTACACACCCATCGACATTATATTCAACATCATAAGTTGTCGATACCAAAGGAGAGATTGTTAAAGATGGTAAAGTAGAACCATCATTCCATAAATAATTTCCTCCCGCCAATGAAACGTCTGCATTCAAAGTTGTTGATTCACCCTCACAAATAAGAACATCAGATAAAGAAACCACCGGAACTGGATTAACTACTATAGTCCCAAATTGAGGTAAACTTGAGCAAGAATTCAAAGTATAAATAACCTCATAATCCGTCGTGATCAATGGTGAATCTGTAAAAGAATCAAGAGTTGAATTATCCTCCCAAACAAAAGTACCTCCTGCAGGGCTTGGAATGGTATTAATAGTTCCACTCTCTCCTTCACAAATGGTATCATTGATAAATGATAATGTTGGAATTTCATTGACGTTAACATTCGCCGTAGCAGTATTTTGACATCCATTAATTGAATATAAAACAGAATAAGTCGAATTAACAGTTGGTGATACAGTTATACTCGAAGTTGGATTATTATTCGACCATATAAAATCTCCACCAATAATATCAGGAGTTGCAGTTAAAGTAACTGACTCGCCTTCACAAATCGTTTCGTCCCCTATAACCACATTTGGCACCAGATTAACAGTAATCTCACCTGATCCTGAAGCTTCACAACCATTCAAAGTATACAATACGTTATAAGTTGTAGTCGTAGATGGACTTACAGATATTGTCTGGGATGTTTCACCTCCTAGATTCCAGAGGTAGGTACCGCCTCCTATTGAGGGCGTAGCTGTTAAATTCGCAACATTTCCATCACAAATTGTTTCATCATTGACTTCAACTAAGGGAGTTGGATTAACGGTTACTGTGGAAATGGAAGCAGGTGTGGTAAAACCATTAATAGTGTAGGTTACGGTATATACCGCATTTGTATTAGGACAAACCTCTATCGTTTGGGTGGTTTCTCCTGTCGACCATAGATAATCTCCACCAAGCTCAGAAGGAGTTGCAGTTAACAAAACACAATCTCCACTACAGATAACCTCAGAATTTGAATTTAATGTTGGCTGAGCCTCTACAATAACTATCGCACTCGTATCAACAGAACATCCATTTAATGTATATGAAACGTCATAAATTGTCGTAATAGGTGGACTCACTGTGATATCAGACGTAAACTCACCGGTTTGTGTCCAAAAATATGATCCTCCCGGTGCATCTCCCGTTGAAGTAATCGTCGCACTTTGACCCGCATAAATTGTTTGGGTTGGAGGAGCTATATCAATTGTTGGTATTGGATTTACAATTACAGTTACAGTTACAGGTGTACCAATACAAGTAGTTGGTGGACTATTTAATACTGGCGTTACAATATAGGAAACAGAACCTGGAACACTATTAGTGGTATTAATTACTTCATTAATTTGATTCCCATTTCCAGGTGTAGCTCCACTTACCTGATTCTCAGATACCGTCCAAGAATATATAGTATTTGCAAACGTACTGTTAAATGAAATATCAACAGCATCACCTGAACAAATCTCCGATGCAGATAAGGTAAAGAAAATATCAGGTGTTGGATTAACAATCACATTCAATGTTGCCAAACTATCACAGCCTGTCACTACTCCACTTAAAGTAGCTG
>WTIB01000267.1 GCA_011522905.1 Crocinitomicaceae bacterium
CTTTGGTTCTCATTGTTCCATACGAACTCCAGGTTTCTCTTGACTTAGGCTCTAATTGGGTTATTTCCCCTTTGTATGAAGAATACCAACGATCAGCAAGTTGATAGAAGTAGTCAAATTTTTCGGGAACTTTATCGAGGTTTACATAATACAATCGACTCTTGTATCCTACGACGTCTTCAAATGGACCTTCGACTCTACCTCTGCATTTCACCATGAATTTATCGTTTTCTTTGAATCTTATTTTGTAATCATTTTTGCTATTGACATCAAAATCAAGTACTGTAAAAGAATATGGTTCACCCGAGAATACTCTTTGCCCGTTAAATATAAATGTTTGTTTATCCGAAATGGTATCCTCTACCATACAAGCAAAATGGTTTTTATCTAGTTTCTGAGAAACATAATATTCATCAGAGATTAATATTTCGTTTTTTCCTAATGTAAGTAATACTTCTTTTTTGGTTTGATTAGTTTGAGCGTGACTCGTTTTAAAATAAGGAATTAGTACGACCAAAACAAGGCAAATAGATCGTGCTCTATATATGCTTGATACTAAGCAAAAATGGTTTTCAATTTTATTTTTCATAACTCAACTTTTTTAGTAAAGCGTCAAACCATATACTTTGTTACACTCTTTCATTATTGAGATAAAAAGAATTTAATCGTGGTTGAATAAGTTTATTTTGCATCCTAAAACTTATTGAAAAACAACTCTTTATAAATCTCTTCGTCCAATTATTAAACATACTCTTCACCTAAACGTCGCTCTATGAAAAATTTTATTTTATCATTTTTAGTAATAATTTCTGCCAATTTTAATTTCTCTCAGGTCAATATTGTTTCATTTATGGAAGAACCCGATATATGTGAGGGTCAATGTATGGGGGGGATTTATTTAGAGGCAATAGGGACAGGAACATTACATTCAAGTATAGGGATGGGAACTTTTTGGGAAGATTCATCGGATATTTCTGGTGAACTCCAATTGAATTATACTGGGTTATGCCCAGGCCTTTATACTTTGACTATTTATGATGATATCGATACAATTCAAATGCCCTTCATGATTGAATCTTGGTCTCCTTTTTTGTGGGTTGATTTAATAGGAACAGATGCCTCATGTATTGGAAATTGCGATGGATCTATCGAACCTATAGTTAATGGAGGAATACCTCCATATTTTTTCACTTGGTCCGATGGCAGCACAAATGCAAGCAATTCGAATCTCTGCCCAGGAACTTATAATCTTTTAGTTACAGATCAGTTCGGATGTATTGTTACGAATTCATTAACAATAAGTGGTTCTGCACCGGCTTCTGATTTTGCAATTTACAATGATATTAACCAGAACTGTATCAGAGAAGCTGAACATGGTATTCCAAATATTCCTGTTTTGATAGAACCCGGAAACATCATTCAATCAACAGATTCTTGCGGCAGTATCCAACTTCCCTTTGCTGATGGAATTTATACGGCGACCATTGATACGTCAAATCTTAACTGGTCTACCAATTGTCCAATAACGCAAACATTTGAAATTATAAATCAAAACGCTACAACTGATGTAAGCTTCGGATTATACGCTGATTACCCATGTCCGGACCCAGATGTATCGATATTCATGCCTTTTATGAGACCATGTTTTTCGGATCAAGTCATTCATGTAATGATTTCAAATTCAAATACGGCTACCGGAGTACTTTCAGACTTTTTTGTTGATGTTGAACTTGACCCTTTATTCATATTAGATAATGCTTCAATGCCCTACACAGGACTCGGGAATAATGTGTTTCAATTTCAATTGGACTCTTTAAATCCTGGAGAATCAATTACTATAAATTTATCGACAACATTGAGTTGTAATGCTTTTTTGGGTCAAACTTTGTGTATGGAGGCCAATTTAAATTCGTATGACCCTTGTATTTTAGATCAAATAATTTCCGACCCAGTGGTTGATGATGGTACAGGAGGAGTTTTAGACGGATTACCAGAACCTTGTTTGTTGCCCTGGGATCAAAGTAGTTTATCAGTCCAGGGCTGGTGTGAAGATGACTCGATTTATTTCGAAATCAGCAATACTGGGGAATTCGGTCAAGGCGATATGCAATGTTATGCTCCTATTTGGATAACAGTTGACGGAATCGTTACCTACACAGACTCTATAATGATTCAAGGTGGAGAGTCGTCTCTCTTTTCATATTATGGGAATGGACAAACCTGGATTTTTAATGTAGAACAACACCCATTACATCCAGGAAATTCACATCCCAATGCACATGTAGAAGCTTGTGGGGATCTAAGTAATTGGACACCAAACTTAATTAATGATTTCCCCTTAGATGACGCAGATCCGATTATTGATATTTATTGTGGCATTGTAACTGGAAGTTATGATCCAAATGACAAAACCGGATATCCAATTGGTCAAACTACACAAAATTATATTCAACCCAATCAGCAAATTCAATATTTGGTAAGATTTCAAAATACAGGAACGGACACTGCCTTTACGGTAGTTATTAGAGATACTCTTGATATGGATTTAAATATATTTTCCGTAACTCCCGGTGTTGCAAGCCATCCATATACCTTCAAGATGTACGGCCCAAGAGTACTTGAATGGACATTTGAGAATATTCTCCTACCGGATAGCTCAGCCAATCTTGTAGAAAGTAATGGATTTATGACTTTTCACGTAGATCAAAATTTTAATCTACCCGCAGGAACGCTTATTGAAAATGATGCTGATATTTATTTTGATTTTAATCCTCCAATTATTACAAATGAAACGGTTCATCAAATATTTGAAGGCTTCGTAGAAGTGGACAATCCTACGGTATCCATTAATGATTTGTATAATGATAATCAGATTAGTATTTTTCCTAATCCGGCCAAAAATCATATTATTCTAGCAATGGATGATTTCAAGTCCAATATCTATGAGGTTTTTGACTTGCAAGGAAGGAAGGTACTTACCGGAACCCTACATCAAATCAAACCAATATTTCAATATCTAAATTATCGAAAGGGACCTATACGATAGGTATCCAAGGTCAAGCAAATAAAGTTGTATTTGTCAAAGAGTAGTAGTTTTAGAAGTTTAGAATTAGCATCATTATTACGGAAAGATTTTATCTTTGGGTCTTATCAAACGCTAATCAAGACTATAAACG
>WTIB01000240.1 GCA_011522905.1 Crocinitomicaceae bacterium
TTATATTTCCATTGCTGTTCGGAATTCTAAAATTGAGCAGCTCTGCAATTGTTGCAGGAATATCAATCAGCTCTCTTTCTTCAGAAATGATTAGGTTTTCTTTAAAATCAGGACCAAAAGCGTAAAAATTGATGTGCTGACATCCATCGCACGGGTCTCCGTGTGAACAAAAACCATCTGCCACACCATCTGTATGACGCCCGTGGTCATTGGTCACGAAAATGGTGGTTTTCCCTTTGTAAATGGAATCATTTTCAACAAAATTGATGATTTCATAAATGTAATTGTCAATGTCTTGTATCCCTTTACTGTATGCTTCCCAATCGCACATGTGGCCGGAATAATCGGGCTCTCTAAAATTGATAACAGTGAGATTTGGGTGATGCGTAGCAAGGATATTGAGTGTGTTTTCGAAAGTGATGCTATCTACTCTATATCCACTAGACGGACCACCACCGTCGATACCACAGTCCGAGCTAGGTAAATATTGATCTAGCCAATTTGGATTGGAACAATTGCCAATGACCTCTACTTTTCCCTTACTGGCAATTACCCAGCTTTTGTTTTGAGGGGCATTGCTGGCCTCTCTCCACAATTGAAAAATCGAAGGGTTTTGCGGAAACTCTTCGCCTCCGTTATTGATATCTTCATAAAAACCTGAAGCAATTGCTGTATGCCCCGGAATTGTGAAGGTTTGTCCATAACTGTAGAACTGTTCATTGATTACTCCTAATTGTGCCAAATCATTTGCCATTCTTGGAATATTTTGATGACTTGTATCTCCCCAGGTTTCAGAGTACCTCGGTCCATCCATGACAATTACAATGACATTTTCAGTTTCATAAGTTCTGGGCGCAACCTTATCCTTTGAGCACGCAAAAAGCATTAACGCGATGGATAAAACAAATAATTTCAATGGCGTTCGCATGTTATAAATTTAAGACTTTCATAAAAGAATCAAGAAAATCGGAGTATTTAAAGTATCTTCAGTAATGAAATAAATTAAAAATGATGAAAAAAATCTTGTCTATTCTTCTGCTCAGTCTAATGCCATTAGGGGCCAAATCAACAACCCACGTCATATTGGTTTGGGATGGATATCTGCAATTTTTGCCGTCCACATTGGAAGTGGAATTAGGAGATACTATTCAATGGTTGCCCTTGGATTATCCATCAATGGTGCATACGGTTACCTCAAGTAATATTCCTCCAGGAGCAGTGGAGTTTGATGTGATTTGGCAAGCACCCGCCGATACCTTTTTTCAATACATACCCGCTGTTCCGGGCTTGTATGAATATGTTTGTACACCTCACATTCAATACGATATGGTTGCTTCATTCAATGTAGTTGATGGCACCTCAGGAATTAACGAGATGAATCAAAGTGATGTATTTGTTTATCCCAATCCGGTTAGTGAATCATTATTTATTTCCTCAATTCAAAAGAAAGTATGCTACAGGGTGTATTCACCATCAGGAAAATTGATGCTGGAGGGAATTTCATTCGGAGAAGTGGATGTGAGTAGTTTGCAAAAAGGCACTTACTTCATAGAATTAATTGGTATTCGACCGAGATTATATTCTTTCTTGAAGGAATAATCTGCTTATTTTTTTAAGACCTTTTCGTATGCCATTCTGGGACTGCCCCTGAAGTAAACCTTTCCACAGTAGACATAGCCTAGCTTTTCGAATATGTTCTTCATAGGGCCATTGTCATGGTTTGTATCCGCTTTGACACTGTAAATGCCTTTGTTAAGGGCATAATCTTCGATACTGAGCATCATTTGTTTCGCATAGCCTTTTCCAAGTTGATTTTCGGAAATAGCCACTCGGTGAAAAACAACAAAATCATCATTTGTAATCCACTTGCCCTCAATTTTCGCATATTCGGGTTCGTCGTTAATCAGCACAGCCGTATATCCAATAACGACATCTCCATCGGCCAAAACAAATCCATGTTCATTGTTTAGATCATGCTGTATAACCTCTGGATTTGGGTATCCATCTTGCCATTGATTACTGCCCTCTTCTTTTCTTCGCTGTATGGCCTGCTGCAGGATTTTCCAGATTTGAGAAAGGTCTTGAGCCTCAGCTTTTCTAAACAATATATCCGCTGTCATTGATGATGTTAATCGATGTTGTAAGCCTTAAGCTGTTTGTTCATGATGGGAATGAACAAAAAAGGCAAATATGAAAGAATCAGCATGGCTGGATAACCATAGGGTAGCATAGGGCTTTCTTCACGAGAGTCCAAAACTTGATAGGGTTTTGCGCCTAAATGATGATGATCGGAATGACGTGTGAGCTCAAATAAAATGACCCGACCAAATAAATGATCAGAATTCCATGAATGAATGGCCTTCACATTTTCATAAGTGCCGTCCGCTTTCTTTTTGCGTCGAAGCCCATAATGCGAAAAATAGTTTTGACCTTCCAATACCGAAATTCCAAAAACACTCGCTAGAAAATACAATACGCTTACCTCAAATCCGAAGAATACATATATCATTCCTATAAACGACCAAGGTAAAATAGTGTACAGAATCATTGGATTGAGCAAGAGACTTTTACCCTGCGCCTTTAATTTTTCAGCTTCAAGTCTCCATGTCTTGAAATAACCTCCAATTTGGGACTTGAGTGCAAACCAATAAAAGACATCACCTTTTTTTGCAGAGGTTAAATCATTTGGGGTTCCAACATCTCTATGGTGACCACTATTGTGATAGGTCATAAAATGATTTTGCATCGAAGTTGTCAGCAGGACATGCGCCATAAAAATCTTAAATGGTTCATTGACTTTATGTCCAAGCTCATGTCCACCATTAATTCCATTAACACCTAAAATGGTACCCATAATTAATGTATAGGCAATTAAATCAGATGTTGCTATTGTTGGATCATTGATGGTTATCAAATACACGTAAATCACATATAAATGGAGAGGTACCATCAGGTAAAGAATGACATCATAAAAAATATCATTTTTTGCAAGCTCTTTTTCGGCTTTATTGAAGTTGTAGGAATCTTTGGGTAGTAAATTCTCCAGGATAGGGATCAATATGTATAAGACAATAATTCCAGTGTAGGCAAAAATCCCGGTAAGATTAAAGGACAGGAGTGCCAGTAATGGACTGAGGTAGGTTCCTATGTATTTGAATTTACCCATCTATACAAA
>WTIB01000116.1 GCA_011522905.1 Crocinitomicaceae bacterium
ATATTCGCAATCAGATTTGAAGTTTCAAGTAAAGGATCTCGGACAATATTATGGTCTTCTTGAATGATATTGACCTTTGATTCATTCGCTTTATTATTAATGATTGAAATTTCATTGTTTTGTTGAACCTCAGCTTGAGCTAAATTTGGTGAGCTAAAATCTTGCTCTTCAAGATGTATTTGTCTTCCAATAAGCAAGATGATTATTAATCCGATTGTATTTACCAATACAAATACTTTACGGTTTTCAGTTTTCTTTTGAAGATGAAGATCATTTACAAATGATTCAGAAGCTCTAATGTTAGACATTTTCCACATGTCTAAATCAACTTCAAGTTCAGGGTGATTTAAGATATAATTCTCCAATAATGATTCCTGCTCAGAACTCAAATTGCCTTCGGTGTAATCGAATAGCCAACGGTCTATATTATCATAATTGGGGGTAATCATGCGAGCTTATTCAATCCTTTTAACTGTTTTTTAATTTTCATTCTTGCACGGAAAAGGTATACTTTAACTTGTGACGGAGACAAATCAAGAATTTGTCCGATGTCATCGTAAGAATAACCTTCGATGTCTCTTAACAGAATTATACTTTTTTGAATTGGAGGAAGAATGTTCACAATCCTTTCTACCATTTGTTGCGACTCAAAAGTTGAGTCAGGCATACTGGGTTTCTCAGGAAGTGACTGGCTATCCATGTAACGCGTTCTTGACTTTTTATTTAAAAAGTTAATCATTGCATTGTGCGTACATTTGTAAAGCCAAGATTTTACTCTTTCCAAATCAATTTTTTTTCTGTTAATCCATAGTTTTTCAAAAACATCTTGAACAATGTCCTTGGCATCCTCTTCGTTTCGCATAAAATGAAATGCGTAACGATAGAGTGGAGCGCCAAGCTCGTCAATCAAATTGTTGTATTCATGTCTTCTCAAAACTTGCTATTACAGTTAATACAAATTGAATAAGCGAAAAGTTACAGGTCTGTAACTCTTTAAACAAATATAGTGAATTTGTTGGGGAATTAAAATCCAAAATTATCAAAGCCTTCGCTTGAAAGCTTTTGATATTTTTCTTCGTTAAATTCGAAAAGCTGTGAGGGTTTATGCGGGACTCCAACCTGCTTTTCATTAAGCGGGGTAAGTATTTGTAGATTTAATATCTTTCGTCTAAAGTTTCTTTTATCTAATGGTTTATTAAGAATACTTTCATACAATTTGTGTAACTGACTCAAAGTAAATTTTTCGGGAAGAAGATTGAAACCTATCGGTTGAATTTTGATCTTTCGTTTCAGTTGCTCTCGTGCACATTGTAATATTTCGTAATGGTCAAAAGCCAATTCATGAATTTCGTTAATGGGAGCCCAACCTGCACTTTCTGCGAAAGAAGAAGCTTTCGGGTTAAAGTCATCCATTTTAACCAATGAAAAATACGCTACAGTAATAACTCTTGCTTCAGGTTCAGCTCTCATTGATTTTAGCCATTCCTTGTCAGACTCTTTTCCCATTCTATTGGGATCGCCAAAAGCACCTATCTGTTCTAGATAAATATTGTCTATACCTGTAAGTTCCTTTAAAATTCTATTTGCAGCCTCATCTAGTGTTTCGTTATCATAAATTAAGTCCCCTGGAACCGCTAATCTTGGACGCCCAGTTGTTTTGGAAATACCACTATCAATAAGTAAACAATAAAGCTGGTCAAAATCAAAACCAAAGATGATATTATCAATAGATACGTTTGGATTTAATTCTAATGCTTTATTTTTTTTATTTGAGCTCAATGTTAAGTTTTTGTTATATATTTGAAAGTGTGTTTATGACACTCAGCTAAAAATACTATTTATGATTTTTATCATTGAAAGTGGATCAACCAAAAGTGATTGGGTTTTGATTGACGACAAAAATAACCAAAGTTTTTATAATACAATAGGGTTCAATCCTTATTTCCATTCTGCAGAAGATATATCCACTGAGATTAGTCAGCATCCTGATTTGACTTTGCTATCAGAAAAAATTGAGCATATTTATTTTTATGGGGCAGGCTGTTCAAGTGAAAAGCTTAATAAGATTGTTGAAAATGGTTTAAGTGCTGTTTTTCCATCTGCAAAAATACTTGTAGATCATGATTTATTGGCATGCGCCTATGCTACCTATGATGGAGAGCCAGGCATCTCATGTATTTTAGGTACTGGTTCCAATTCTTGTTTTTTTGATGGTAAAAATCTTGTTGAAGAGGTTCCGGCTCTTGGATATGTTTTAGGAGATGAGGGTAGTGGAAGCTATTTCGGTAAGTACTTACTTTCGAGCTATTTGTACAAGAGACTGCCTGAAGAAATTAATGACGCTTTCGAGAAAAGGTACAATTTAAGTAATGCGACAATTGTAGATAAGGTCTACAAAGAATGCAATGCCAATGTTTATATTGCTTCTTTTATGCCATTCGTAATTGAGCATAAAGATCATCCTTATTTTAATGATTATATAGTTAAAGGTTTAAAGCATTTTCTTGAGGTTCATGTATGTTGTTATCCGAGTTATAAGCAAACAGCTATTCATTTTGTAGGTTCTTTATCAGCCCTGTTAGAAAAAGAGTTAAATATCGCAGCTCGGGAAATGGGAATTGAAATCAAATCAATTGTTCAGAAACCAGTTGGACCCTTAGTGGATTATCACTTGAAGTATATTTTGAAAGATCAGTTGGTCGATTGAATTACTTTTTACATTTGATGATAACTTCATTTCCAATTCTCGGTTTTATTGAGTATTGACATTCTTCAATATTTACAGAGGCAAATTGGGATTTAAAAAGTCTTTCATATTGCTCGATACTTCCTCCGAATGGTGGGCCTCCTTCGAATTCACGATTGAATAAAACACCTAAAAGACTTCCTTTTTGATTCAATAGCTCGTGACATTTTAACACATATTTTTGACGTAATTGTGGGTTAATGGCACAAAAAAATGTTTGCTCAACAATCAAGTCATAGGATCCTTTGTGTTCAAAAAAGTCACCATGTAAAATTTGATTTTCGGGAAAGTTAGGATTTCGATTTTTGAAGTCTTTAAGGGGTTGTTCAGTAATGTCAATAATGTAAACATTTGTGAAACCGTTATTATATAAATATTCAGCCTCGTATGCATTTCCACATCCGGGAATTAATATCTTAATTTC
>WTIB01000216.1 GCA_011522905.1 Crocinitomicaceae bacterium
AAACTTCCAAAATTGAATAATCCAAAAATCACTCTTGAACCATTCAGTGATGCAGAGTTGACCAATTTTGCCATTGAAAGCTTCTTGAATTTTTCTTTTCGAATGGCCCAATTTGTACCTAAATTATAGAAAGCCAAAGAAAAAATAGCAGCAACCAATAATAGGAGAACCAAATAATAGTCTAAAGTTTGATGCTTGTACAATCCGAAAACAACTCCAGCAAACAAAGAGAGTATTGCGGTAATTAGTGTCGTTTTTAAAGCAAATCTGAACAGATAAAATGCATGGGAATCTCTTTTGGGCAAAGGAATGGCCAATTCATATCTCAAGGTGCCAATCGTTGTTATCAAAAGCGTAATTCTATAAAATATCCCAAATTCACCCATTTCTGCAGGAGTATATATCCTTGTGATAATTGGAGCAAGAAGGTATCCGATAATTTGGGCAATGAGTGTACCCGTCATCAAAATAGCAAGTGATTTCAAAAAATCACTTTCTGATATTCTTTTTTTAAGCCTTTTAAGCATGCGAGGCAAAGATAGGGATTTGGATTTGAAACAATTTTAATTTTTGCATCATTGAACTCCTTATATTTGTGAAAAATAGACAAATGAAAAACATTGCAGTTATTGGTGCGGGAACCATGGGAAATGGAATCGCTCATGTTTTTGCACAGTGTGGTTATAAGGTAAATTTAATTGATGTTTCTACTCCAGCATTGGAAAAAGGATTAGCAACCATTACAAAGAATCTTGATCGTCAGGTGGCAAAGGAAAAAATAAGTGTTTCCGATAAAGATGCAGCTCTTGAAAATATTTCGTTGGTTTCGAATTTAAAAGATGGGGTAAGCGGAATAGATTTAGTTATTGAAGCGGCAACCGAAAACATAGATTTGAAGCTGAAGATATTTTCGGATTTGGATGATCTTACCTCTGATGATGTAATTCTTGCGACAAATACATCATCTATTTCAATTACAAAGATTGCAGCAGCAACAAATAGAGCGGATAAGGTCATTGGAATGCATTTCATGAATCCTGTTCCAATTATGAAGCTGGTTGAAATAATACGCGGGTATTCAACAAGTGACGAGGTCACCCAATGTATCATGGAGCTTTCAAAAAAGTTAAATAAAATCCCTGTTGAGGTAAATGACTATCCTGGATTTGTAGCCAATCGAATATTGATGCCAATGATTAATGAGGCCATATGCACATTGCATGAAGGCGTTGCTGGAGTTTCTGAAATAGATACCGTAATGAAGCTTGGTATGGCACATCCTATGGGCCCATTACAATTGGCTGACTTTATTGGGCTTGATGTTTGTCTTGCCATTATGGAAGTCTTGTATGATGGATTTGGTAATCCAAAATATGCACCATGCCCATTATTGGTTAACATGGTGACCGCAGGAAAATTGGGTGTAAAATCTGGGGAAGGTTTTTACAGCTGGGGCCATGGAACAAAGGAGCTGATTGTTTCGGAAAAATTTAAAGTTTAAGCAGTTCCTTTAGCTTTTTTAATGCGAGCTGGTCTGTTTTAAAGCTTAATGTACCCTCATTTATTTCCTGAATTTTCATCCAGCGTTGTTTTTCTCCATTGGTATTAAAGGGTATGGTGTAATGCTCTTTTCCGAAGGAATCTATATTGCTACATTTTACCAAGTAATAAAAACAAGTAACTTGTACATTTTTGTGGAAAACGGACTCTTGAAAAAACTCATTTACAAATATCAGCTCGCTAGAAGTAATTTCCGAGTTCAATTCTTCTTTAAATTCTCGAGCTAAGGCATCTAAGATACCTTCGCCATATTCTACGCCTCCACCTGGAAATTTTGTGAAAAAAGTATCAAATCGGTATTCATCAGATAAAAGGAGTTTTTGATCTTCATTTAAGATAAAACCGTATACGCGAAGATTGAATTGATTCATTCACAGTCCTTGAATGGGAAAGGTCTTATTTTATCCTCCCTAACAATACCGATAAATGGACATTTAATTTTATCCGAATTTTTGCCAAATAAATCTAGGAACTCTTCTTCAGTCCAATAAGGAAGCTCTGTTGTATATACCAACACATTGCCATTGCTTGGATCAATTCGTACCATCCAAATTCCTGCTTCTTGTCGAATTTTATTCTCTGTTTTTGAAATAAGCTCCGTATCATCCGTGTCAAAATGGGCTTGACCAAAATACTTATTCAATTCCTGCGAGTATCCATAACCAGCTAGAATCATTGATATTACAAACAAAATGGAGAATTTCATGGCGATAGTTTTTATAAATATCGGAACTTTTTTCCAGGATAGAAAGCATTTTCTCCCAGTTCTTCCTCGATTCTGAGTAATTGATTGTATTTTGACATACGGTCACTTCGTGAAGCAGAACCTGTTTTGATTTGTCCGGTATTTAAAGCCACGGCCAAATCTGCAATGGTATTGTCCTCTGTTTCACCACTTCTATGACTCATTACTGAAGTATATTTATTAGCTGTAGCCATTTGAACGGCATCAATAGTTTCAGATAAGGAACCAATTTGATTGACTTTGACCAATATCGAATTTGCAATACCTTCATTTATTCCACGTTCAAGCCTTTTCGTATTGGTTACAAATAAATCATCCCCAACAAGCTGCACCTTATCTCCAAGCTCATTTGTAGCCATTTTCCAACCCTCCCAATCATCTTCAGCAAGTCCGTCTTCAATAGAAACTATTGGATATTTTTTGCACCAATCTACCCAAAACGAAACCATTTCAGAGGAGGTCATCTTTTCTCCTGTAGAATCAAAACAATATTTATCATTTTTGAAAAATTCAGAAGAGGCTGCATCTAAAGCAATATATACATCTTCTCCAGGTTTAAAACCTGCTTTTTCTATTGCTGCCAAAACCACTGTAATGGCTTCTTCATTAGAGCCAAGGTTTGGTGCGAAACCACCTTCATCTCCAACATTGGTAGACAATCCTTTTCCCTTTAAAACAGCTTTTAGGTGATGAAATATCTCAGTACCCCATCTGAGTCCCTCCGAAAAAGAACTCGCCCCAAAAGGCATAACCATGAATTCTTGAATATCAATAAGATTATCTGCATGAGAACCTCCATTTAATATGTTCATCATAGGTACAGGCATAGTGCACGTTCCTACACCACCTATATAC
>WTIB01000324.1:0-5390 GCA_011522905.1 Crocinitomicaceae bacterium
GGTTCGATTCCGGCTTCAGCCTCCATAAAGGATAATAAATAATGAATGAGAAAATTGCTATTGGATGCGACCATGCGGGTTTTAAACTAAAAAAAACATTGATTACATCTTTAGAAAAACAAGGTTATGATCTTATTGATTTTGGCTGCCCCTCTGAGGAGAGTATAGATTATCCGGATTATGCACATCCCGTTGCTGAATATGTTGAAAAAAACAAGGTTTTAGGAGTTTTAATCTGTGGATCTGGTAATGGTATCAGTATGTCAGCAAATAAACATCAAGGAATAAGATCAGCAATATGTTGGACAGAAGAATTAGCGGCCTTGGCCAGACAACATAATGATGCAAATATTCTTACGCTTCCCGCCCGTTTCATTTCAATGGAAGACGGAATCAAAATAGCAAATACTTTTTTCTCTTCAAGTTTTGAAGGGGGAAGGCATGAAAGGAGGGTAAATAAAATATCTTGTCAATGAAGAACTTTGTAGGGCTACTATGTTTAATCTGTCCATATATTTTATGTGGTCAATACTTGTTCAATAGCGATACCTCTGCACAATTATATAATGGTTATACAAATTCTTTTAAGTGTGAAAAAGGCACTCCTCTTTGTTTTGATGGAACCACTAAAATCACCCCAAGTGATAAGGAAAATATTTACTACATAGAAGTATTGGATAGTGTAACTAGAGGAGAGGGCACACTGAATATCACAAAATATTTGACCCATCCAGACGGTTTTCAAGAGAAGGTATTTATAGACAAGTTTACCTTTAGTATAATACCTTTACCTGAAACAGTTATTTATTTAGGAAATTCACATTCGTTTGAAAAAATAGATGTTAATAATTTAGAGTTAAAGGTGGGTTTCAGGGAACCTCAACCCTTACCTCATTTTCAAATTAAAGAATTTACAATTATAGCAAATAAAAAGGTTTTAACTGTCAAAAGCAGTAAAATAACTCCGCAAGCTGAAGCGTTCATAAAAACACTTTCGGGGGGAGACACCTTAAAAATAGAGGTGGTTTATATTGACCCATTGAAAAAAACAAGAAGGGTAAATAAAGAATTTTTCTTATGAAACCCTAAATAACTTTTCGCTTATTGCATCGGCAAAAAGCAAGCCTTGCTGAGATAAAACATAAGACTTTTCATTTTCCAATAAATGTTGTTGGTCAATGAGCTCTTTGATAACATCTTTTTCTTTGGACACAAATCCTCCAAGAGATAAAATATCCTTTTTCATAACACCCCATTTTGTTCTTAAACCAGTTAAAAAAACCTCATTCCACATAGTGTCTTTATTTAAAGTCTCTTCAGAAAACCAAGAATGGTTTCCTTTACCGCGGGACATATAAATGTGATTATTTGATACATTCCACCGTCTTGTTTTACCATTGAAAGAATGTGCAGAAGGACCAATACCAATATATTTCTTTCTTTCCCAATAAGACTTATTGTGTTGTGAATACAATCCATTCAATGCAAAATTTGACACCTCATAATGCTCATAATTTTGTTTTTTTAAAAAAGAGCACAATATTTCAAACTGTTCGACCTGTTTTTTTTCTGGTAAAGGAACTATTTTACCTTTTTTTATGTCGTTTTTAAGCTTTGTTTTATCTTCAATAGTTAAGCAATATGCCGAGATATGATGAACCTCCATCTCACAGACCTTTTGCAAGAAAGAAAGCCATTCTTCATTTTTTAAACCTGGAAGACCATAAATTAAATCAACCGAAAGGTTATCAAAACCAAGTCTTTTTGCAATATCAATACTCTCTATATTCGTTTCTGAATTATGCCCCCTATTCATCCAGCGTAAGTCATCATTTTTAAAAGACTGAAGACCAATACTCAAACGGTTAATTCCAATCGATTTCCAGTTTTTTACATTTTCCTCGGAAACGTTTTCTGGGTTGGCCTCCATAGTAATTTCAACTTGAGGTTCCACACCGAACGAGTCATAAACAGTTTCTAATAAAACAGAAAGTTCTTTTTCGTTTAAAATACTTGGGGTTCCTCCACCGAAATAAAGACTTTTTAAAGGCGTTTTAATTTCTTCTTTACGCTCGATAATTTCTTGCTTTAAAGAACGCAACATCTCTTCTCTATAACCCTTAAAGCTTGTCGAGAAATGGAAATCACAATAAGTGCAGCGCTTTGCGCAAAAAGGCACATGAATATAAACGCTCGACACTACACGTTTTTTACTTTACAATAATAGACTGATGCTCAATAGTCCCATCGTTTTTCATTACATGAATAAGATACGACCCAGCCGAAAGAGTAGAAGTATTTATTTGTGTCTTATTGATAGTAACAGATCCCTCAGAAAATGTTTTTCCAAGAAGGTCTGTTAATTTATATTGACTAAAAGTGTTTACATCTGCAACCAAAATCACATACTCCTTAGCTGGGTTTGGATAAACACTAAAAGAAGATAGATTTTCAACATTAATATTGAGCGTAAGGTTTCTAAAAACAGAAGCCTCTTCTGCACCGAAATCTGCTTCGCTTACCGTGTAAATAGCTGCCCCATTATTATCTAAAAGATTCAAGGTTCCATCTTCTCCACCCCATTGTGAAGCACCTAAACCGTCTCCATAATAATCATACACATTAAAAGTGTAACACTCTTGTAAAGAAAGAGGCACATTCCAATCATATTGAGTATTGTTTTCTAAAGGATTTGTTGGATCGGCTGGTGGAGGGAAGTCTCCAGTGCCAAAATTTCCTTCAACCTCTTCATTTCCCTCTGTCCAAATAACATCACCCGCACTATTGGTAATTTCCATATAGGTTTCATCTGCATAATCATCAGTCAATAGAGAAACCGTTACGAAAGATGATGTTTCTGCTATAGGGTCAATTGTAATACTCACAGAAGAATTATTGTTATTTGAATTTTCATCCGTATTTCCATTTGGGCTTGATACTTCAATATCTAAACTATGATTACCCGCCGTAAGTGAAACAGTCGGAAGAGAGACCACCTCTGTTTGATATTGAGCAAGAGAGCCGCTCCAATTATATGTTAGCGGGCTACCACCATCAATAGTATAGTTGACTACTGCAGAAGTTAAGGTTTGTGAGCCTGGATTTGATAAAGTAAAACTAGGCACATAATCTGTAGCACAGACAGCTGTTTCATTCAAGCCCGCACTAGAAACACCTGCATCATATTCCGTTGCGCTTGTTCCAGAAGGGTCAAAACCGTCAATAAACGTGGCTCCTGATCCGCTTGGGTCCAACCAGTGTTTTAATTGTTTACTTGTACTACTTTCGTTTTCCCAACTATTGGATACACGACCATAATAGTCTGGTGAGTTTAAATTACTACAAGAGGCTCCACCCCCCCAAAGTTGTCCGATAATTCTATGGTTTTGATCAAATAAAGGAGAACCAGAAGAACCGGGCTCAGTTGTTGTGTTTCTGTCCCATTGAACAGTCCATGTTGAGTTTGCTTCTGTTGAACCCATTGCTTGTGAAATAGAGGCGGGGTCATCATCGAAAGCAATCTTTTTAATATCTCCACTTGGGTGATGTATACAGACGGTTGAAGATGGAATATCTCCTGAATTATCCCAACCCGCAAAAAATGGATTATAATTAGCGGGTACAGTATTGTTTGTTAAACCACCTGTTATTTCAACCAAACAAAAATCGGTTGGTGTTCTTCTTGCTCTTAATGTCGCTCCACTTAATGAAGTAAACGAGGGAGAGCTTCCAGGGTTATTGCAACCATTAGCTTGCCAATTAAATCTAAAAACCCAGTTTGCAGGATTTGAATAACAGTGGTTTGCGGTCAATACATAAGGAGTCCCATCGTTTAAAGTGTTGTTAATTAATGCTCCCGTGCAGAATCCACTACCTCCGGAAACCAACATAACAACGCTATTTCTTTCATTTACCCAAGATGCTCCATCAGGACAGTTTACGTTCATATTACAAGACCCCGAGCTCCCAAAAGCTTTTTCCATAAATTCATTTGCGGTTCTGTACCCATGTGTTACCTTTTCGACATTAATACTTCCAAGACTATTGTTTTGAGGCACGTAGTATTCAATGATAACTGTATTTCCAGGAATAAGCTCCGTTCCAAGTTCACCGTTGTAAATATGGTTTTGATTGAACGAACCAAGAATAAATGATTTATCCGGATTATAAACATACAGCTCGTTTCCTTCAGGAATTTCAGTGTTTGTAAATGTTAAGTTTACAGTTAATGCTTGTTCGCAAGTTAAAACTAGCTGCCAAACCCGATCACCATTGGCAAGGTTTTTCCATGTACCACAGTTGTCTAGATTTAATTCCGTGTAATTATTATGTCCAAACCTCCAAGGCCTATCTCCGCTGTTATCATAAAGATCGTCCTCTTGCTTCAACGCAACAAGGTCGGGGGTAGAAAAAACCCAGGTATCAATTGTTTTGTAATTATTGTTCGTTTTATAGGTTTTTGGTAAGCTTCCATCGCCCTGAATTTGACTAATTAAAGCAAAAGGGAAGCATAAACATGTAAGAAGTAAGGTTAGCTTATAATTTTTCATTGTTGTGTTTTTATTAAACGTATTTATTGGTTTGGTTCTTTTTTTATTCTTTTTATACTACAACCTTTAGGTGAGGTTTGTTTTGGTTTTATTTTTTTACCAGAGACATGGGCATTTATAGTGTTTTTTAGAAAAGAAATGTCCTTTTTTCTTTTCCCGTCCCAAATATTGTCTATTGACCCGGTATATATTAAACGAAAACTTCCATCAAAAAAGAAAACGTGTGGTGTGGTTTTTGCCTTTAAAAAATTAGCAAGCTCCGAGTTTTCGTCTAAAAGATATGACATTGAGTAATTGTTTTTTTTGGCATGTTTTTTCATTTCCTCAAATGAATCAACACCATCTCTTTTTGCTTCGTTTGAATTAATTAAAACAAACCCGATATCATTATTTTGCGCCATACTATGTAAGGCATTATATTGGTTTTCCCAACCAGGGAAATAAGATGATCCAACAACAAAAGGGCAGGTATTGCAACTAAATACAACAATAACCCCGTTTTCTTTACTTTCTAATCTAATATTTGAAGGGTCTCCGTTAGCATTTTTCATTGTTTCAATGCCCGGTTTAATAATGTTGTTTACAGGTATTTGACCGAATGAAAGAACAGAAGAAAAAAAGAGACAAAAAACAAGCGTGGTTTTTCTCATTATGATCACTGATGGTTAGGTGTTGCAAGTTAGGGCTTTTTGTCCAATTATTAAAAATAAGGAACTAAAAGATTCCGCAATGAATCCATATATTTGTGATAGAACAGATTAAATTTATGAAACCTTTTGTTATCGGTATTTGTGGCGGTAGTGGATCGGGAAAAACGACCCTTCTGAAAAAAATATCTTC
>WTIB01000324.1:5490-12086 GCA_011522905.1 Crocinitomicaceae bacterium
TTTCATTATGTACAAGTAAATCAAATGTTGGATTTTTCTATTTTCGTTGATGTTGATCTGGAAACTCAACTAGATCGAAGGATATATAGAGACCAGGAAAGCAGAGGTTATGACGAAAGTGACATTATATACCAATGGAATAATCACGTTACACCTTGCTTCAAGAATTACATTGAGCCCTTTAAAGAACAATCGTCATTCATATATAGAAATGATAAAAATTCTGAAACAGACTTCACCTCCTTAATGGAGACTCTTTCTGAAAAAACCATGATAATTAAATGAATCTAAAAAACATTTCTCGGATTAGAATTTGGCTGATTTCGGGGGTATTGGTTTGTGGTTTCATTAGTTTAATCATGTATTTGTTTGTGGATACAAGTGAAGAAGTTGAAAAGGAAATACAACAAAATTTTCTTTCTCTAGAGGAAAAAGCGGAGGCCGCGTCAAATCAATTAATTAATAATAGAACACCAAAAGAAAGGGAAAACAGTACTATTTTTTTACACCTATACGAAAATGACTCTTTGAAATATTGGAACACCAATAAAATGCCTGTTCCTCGTCTTAGCTCTTTAAAATTTCCGTCGTCTGGACTCGTTCATTTAAAAAACGGATGGTATTATTCAGTACAAAAAAGAAAAGGAAACAGGGTCGCTGTGGCCTCGTTTCTCGTAAAACGGGGGTTTCAATATGAGAATGATTATTTAAAAAACAAAGTAAATCCAAAAATCACAAGTAAATACTTCACCCTCTCTCTAGACGAGCAAGAAGGTCGGAGCGTGGTAAATAAGGCTAAAAATTATTGCTTTTCATATATATTAAGCAAACAACAAAAGAAAAACACAAATGGCTATCAACTTATTTTTGCAGCATTAGCAGGGTTTCTGTTGCTTTTTTTAGTCTTTACCATTAAGTCTCCAGTCAAAAAAGCAATTGGTGTTGCTCTGTGGCTGTTGTTTCTCTATTTGTTTAGCATTTCAGGTTTAATTAGTTCGAAAATACTTTCACCAAAACTTTTTGCATATAACCAATGGATCCCCAATCTTTTAACGATGTCAGTGGTCATTGCATTTATGGCCTTTCTTTTGTTAGGGGTTTCAAAACTAGAGCCCATAAAAAACAAAAAAGGACTTTTTTGGAAACCTTTTTTATTATTGGGAATTTGGTGGATCGTTGAGGGGGTGATTCCTTTTGTATTAAATCACACAAGTTTAACGATAGGGCTTGACAACCTGTTCGAGCTTCAGCCTTATTCATATGTATTGATAGCTCTTTTTGTATTGCTGTTTTTATCCTACAATGTACTGTTTAGAACAGTGTTTATGAGTCTCTTAAGAGACACGCAAGGTCGGGCCGTTGTGCTCATGTTCTTATTGTGTGTAGTCTTTTTTATGCTAGAGCTTTTTATTCTTGAAGACACCACGTTTTCAATGGCACTGCCTATTTCTTTAACCATAACCAATTTGGTTTTCTTAAACAAAACCTCCTTTAAGCAAAGGTTGTTGAGGTCTGTTTTTAGCACGGTAATCTTGACCTCTGCTTTGGTTTCGCTACTCACAGTGTTCAACGTAAAAAAAGACCTTCAATCTAGAAGGGTCTTGGCCAAGAAAATTATTTCAGAAAGAGATGTTCAGCTTGAATTAAACTATCATTCATTATCAAACGAGCTTAAAACATCCGATTACCTATTAAAAATCATTGACGGCAAGCAGGAAAACTTAAGCTCATCAAAGTTTTCTAATGTGCTTGAAAACAAATATTTCAATGGGTTTTGGGAGGGCTATGAAATGAGCTTTAATTTATATGACTCCTTAAAAAATGAAGTTGTTGTAAGCGAAAATTCTGATTTTCTTAGCTGGGAGGAACTAATCGGACAAAAAGGAAAAACACCCGACATTAATCCAAATGTCTACTTCATACCTGAGGCGACCCTCGGAATCAATTATGTAATCAAACAAGTAATTCACAAAAAAGAATCTGAAGATACTTCGGGCTACTTAATCGTTTCTTTAAAATCTAAATTAATTCCAGAAGAAATAGGCTTTCCTCGACTCTTGATTTCAAATAAAGCAAACACCTTGGATTATTTAAAAAAATATTCCATAGCTAAGTATAAAAAGGGAAAACTGAGGAGGTCTTTTGGCTCATATAGCTACCCGATTTATTTAAATTCTTATACAGACACCATAAACGATATTCATTCCTTTGACGGACATTCTCATTATGTGCTTCAGGGCCCTTACCAAAGCGCGGTCGTTCTCTCTAAAAAGAAGCCTGAAGGTTTGGCTGTTTTTACCCCATATGCATATGTGTTTTGTGTTATGGGTCTATTACGTTTGATCTTTTTACTCTTTTCGAGCGGAATAAGTCCAGGCGTATCAAAAACCATTTCTTTAGCCTTTAAAATACAAGCAATTTTAGTCTCCATGGTCGTATTGTCCTTGTTTTTATTTGGTGCAGGAAGCGGGATTTTTGTTAAAAATCAATATACAAACTACAACAAAAGAGCGATACATGAAAAATTAGAATCTGTATCCGAAGAGCTAAAAAATAAAGCGGCCAAAATGGAAAAAATAGACATTATCGTGGATGGTCAATTTTTAGAAAAAACATTAAGCAAGCTGTCAAGAGTTTTTTTAACTGACATTAATATATATGATGAAAAGGGGTTTTTAATATCATCATCTAGACAAAAAGTGTTTAACCAAGGATTGCTGAGCGAACAAATAAACCCCGCCGCCCTTGAAAACCTTCAAAAAAGAGAAAAAACCAATTATGCTCAAGAAGAGAATATAGGCACATTAGTTTATACCTCATCTTATAAGCCGATAAATAATAAACAAGGAAAAACAATTGGTTTCATTAACCTTCAGCATTTTGGGCAACAAGAAGATTATGAAAATCAAATACAAGATTTTTTGGCAGCCATTATCAATGTGTTTATGTTTTTATTGGCCCTATCTATAATTCTATCCTTGGTGATTTCGAATTGGTTAACGCGACCGCTGCAAATACTTCAAGATAGCCTATCTAAACTCGAGTTGGGCTCAAAAAATGAAAAAATTGATTATACAGCGAATGATGAAATTGGATTAATTGTTCAGGCATATAATCAAAAAATAGAGGAGCTTGAAGCTGCCGCAGATCGTTTGACAAGAACGGAAAGAGAAACAGCGTGGAGAGAAATGGCCCGGCAAATCGCCCACGAAATAAAGAACCCGTTGACTCCGATGAAATTAAGTGTCCAGCACTTGTTACGTGCCTACGATCCCAAAAAACCGGAGGAATCAACAGAACGGATAAAAAAGGTTGTCGATTCGATTATCGAACAAATAGATGGTTTGGCAAGAATTGCAAATGAGTTTTCGAATTTTGCAAGAATACCTCTTCCCCTCAAAGAAAAACAGGATTTAGTGGGCATCATTAAAAACACAATAGTTGTTTATGAGGAAGGGGATGATTATTCAATTGAACTTAAGACTGAAGAAAGCAACATTTCAATTTTATTAGATAAGGCTCAAATTATTCAAGTTCTAAATAACCTCATCAAAAACGCGATACAATCGTTTTATGATAAAAAAAGCGGAAAGATTGTAATCTCCTGTACTGAAGAAAAAAGCGGAGTAATTGTTAGTGTTACAGATAATGGTGCAGGAATCGGTGAAGCAGATAGAGAAAAGATTTTTATTCCGCATTTCACAACAAAATCAACAGGAAGCGGAATAGGCCTTTCATTGGTTAAACAAATTATTGAAAATCATGGGGGAGAAATATGGTTCAATTCAAAAGAAGGAGAGGGCAGTGAGTTTACATTTAAGCTTCCAAAAAACTAATTGTACATGATGCGTTATTGGTAAGGCTGAAGGAACAAACAAATATTATTTTTGTTGAAGATTTATTAATATGTCAGAAAAAAAAATGAGCTACTGTCTCGATTTATTGAATAGGGTTAGGCTAAACACTAAACAGGTGGTTATTGGTGAGCTATCTTTAGGAGGGGAGAGCCCAATAAGGGTGCAGTCAATGACTACCACAGACACAATGGATACTGAGGGCTCTGTAGAACAGTCTATCCGAATGATAGAGGCAGGAAGTGAGCTGGTGAGACTTACCGCACCCAGTAAAAACGAAGCCCAAAATCTTGAGCACATTAAAAAGGAGCTAAATAGCAGAGGCTACCAAACACCTCTTGTGGCAGATATTCACTTCACGCCTAATGCGGCAGAAATTGCAAGTAGAATCGTAGAAAAAGTTCGTGTAAACCCAGGAAACTATGCGGATAAAAAGAAGTTTGAGGAGATAGAATATACAGACGAAAGCTACCAAGCCGAGCTTGAACGGATTGAAAAAAAATTCACACCACTCGTATTGCTTTGCAAAGAAGAGGGCACAACGATGCGAATTGGAACAAACCACGGTTCATTATCAGACAGAATATTAAGCCGTTATGGAGACACCCCTGAAGGCATGGTGGAGTCTGCCATGGAATTTATTCGAATTTGTGAAAAGAATAACTATCATGATATCGTCATTTCAATGAAGGCGAGTAATACCATTGTTATGGTGCAGGCATATCGACTTCTTGTGAGCCGAATGCTTGAAAATAAGATGGTTTATCCCACACATTTAGGTGTGACCGAGGCAGGTGATGGTGAGGATGGTAGAATAAAATCAGCGGTAGGTATTGGCGCACTTTTAGAGGATGGAATAGGGGACACTATTAGGGTTTCTTTAACAGAAGAACCAGAAGCGGAAATACCAGTAGCGCAAAAAATCATAAAGAAATACGAGAATCAGCATATTTTTAAGCTTCCTCAAGTGTCTTTTCAAGAGTCATACAATCCATTTTCCTATTCGAAGAGAGCAAGTAGTGAGGTCTTGAAAACAGGCTCGAGTCATGTTCCTGTTGTTTTTGCTGACCTTTCTGAAAAAGAAAACATTACCCAAGCCAATCTTTTTGGTTTTGGATACAACTATTCAAAAAAGCTTGACAAATGGCATATTATGGATCAGGCTGCGGACTATCTATATATTGGAGAAAATAAAATAGATTTCGAGCTTCCCGGAACAATATCCATAGTGTGTAGTTATGAAAATTGGAAGCTATCTTACAGGGAAAAACCAGCGTATTTTCCATTAATCAATCCCGAACTCCTTTCCGAAATGGAGTACGATAGCATTTTCTTTCTTGCGCTTAAAGCAGAAGAAGAATTACCCGAAAACCTTGGTTTGTATACTAAGGCCATTGTGGTTTTGGAATCTGAATATGACAATAAAACACAGCTATTTAGGAAGTCTTACTTAGCACTTTTAAAAGCTAAAATTAAAAACCCGGTTATACTTAAAACCGACTCAAAAGCGGAAGACGCTGAGTCGTTTCAAATCTACAGCTCTATTGATGTTGGCGCCTCGTTGATTGATGGATTTGGAGATGGTATATGGCTAAAGGGAAAACAATCTTCAGCACTAATAAACACCACTTCATTTGGAATCCTTCAAGCCACAAGAACGAGAATATCAAAAACAGAATATATTTCTTGTCCTTCTTGTGGGCGAACACTTTTTGACCTTCAAGAAACGACAGCCAAAATAAGAGCGAGAACAGATCACCTTAAAGGATTGAAAATTGGAATAATGGGATGCATTGTAAACGGACCAGGCGAGATGGCTGATGCGGACTATGGTTACGTTGGCACCGGACCGGGAAAAATCAACTTGTACAAAGAAAAGACAGTGGTCAAAAGAAACATTCCTGAAGCAGAAGCCGTTGAGGCCTTGGTTGATTTAATTAAAGAGAACGGGGATTGGGCTGAAGTCCATTCAGATTAAAACGGAACGGTAGAATCAACCTCGATGATTTCATTTGTTTTAGGATGTTTGAACACCAAAGACGCCGCATGTAAGAACAAGCGCTCATTACTATTTCCATATAGTGAGTCTCCGAGTATAGGGCTATTCAAGCCTTTTTGATGTGCGGCATGTACCCTTAATTGATGTGTTCTTCCAGTTACCGGGAAAAAAGCGACCCTTGTTACCTTGTCATAATTGATAAGACGATATTTCGTTAAAGCCGGTTTTCCTTTTTCAAAACAAACAAGCTGCCGAGGCCGGTTAAATATATCTAAAGTTAAAGGAAGGTTGATTTCACCCAAATCAGAATCAATGGGGCGCTCTAAGAGAGCCACATATTTTTTTTGAACAGTACGAGATAAAAATTGTTTTTGGAGCGCTTTGTAGCTGTCCATTGTTTTACCGATTAGAACAATACCCGAAGTTTCATAGTCGAGCCTGTGCACCAACCCTGGACCCTGTATGGTAGGAAATTGTTTTTTAACAATACTATTGAGCGAGTATTCAATTTCTTTTCCAGGCACAGAAAGCAGATTTGCAGGCTTTTCCACCGCTATAACCAGATCATCTTCATAAAGGACAGGGACAGCTTTAATTTTCTCAACGGGAATGAGTGGATCAGAATCCACCTCTATACCTTCAAGCATGTGTTGAAGTATTGGACCACACTTTCCACGGCAAGCTGGATAATGATTTTGATGAATTCTTATTTCGGATTCAGGAGACCTTCCCCACCAAAATTC
>WTIB01000141.1 GCA_011522905.1 Crocinitomicaceae bacterium
GAATTAAGATTGCATACCCAATCGTAATTGTTACCTTCATTCAAAACAAAAATTTGACCTACCATTGGAGTCTTGCAAGTCAGGTCAATTGTACCTGCAGCCGGCACGTCAATCGTCGTAGTTTGTCTCTCCTTTACCTCAACTTCCATATAAATTCGTGGAAGTGTAAATATTTCGACATTGTATTTGCCGATTAAATATTTCTCAGTGCTTTTTAAGTGCTGATGATTAATTGTTGTATTGTTGCCATTTTGCGAAACTCGCATGGTGTAGTTTACATTATATGGACTCCTTTTAGAAGTGAGTGATAAAAATCCTTGTGCTGCATCGATTTGAATTTTATTGTGGGTGTGCTTAGTAATTGAAATGTTTTTCTTGATTATTTGAGGAAGCGTTTTAACGTGAATATCATATTTGATATTTGGATCCCAGACAAGAGTATCCGGATTTTTGTATCGATTCAAAGTATGTGTCAGTGTTTGCAATAATCGATCAGTTCCTGCCTCGTAAATAAACATACTGACATTGGTTTCTGTGGGATTTAAGCTCAAGTCATTCAAATTCACCTGAACAGTGGTGTTCAATAATGCTTTATTTATAATTGTGGATAAAACTGTTTTGAAGCTATTTTTATTTTCAGCCTCTGTATATGCTCCAATACAGTTGAATTGATCTAAATAGGAAAGGTCCATGCCGATGCCAATCACAAATGGGGTAACCTTCACTTCTTTTTCTTTTAATTTCGTAGCCACAGCGCACGGATCATTATCACAAGATTCCAAACCATCGGTAATGAGAATAATGAAATTCCTGCTTTTTTCATTGGGAAAATCTCCTGCGGCAGCCTCAAGAGACCGTGCTATAGGTGTTGCTCCTTTTGCTGTAATTGTCTTTATTTTTTGCTTTATTCTTTCAGTATTATTGGCACCAAAAGGAACCTCAAGTTTCGTGTCATTACAGTCTTGATGGGCATTAGTGACATTTGATTGATGCCCATATACTCTTAAGGCGATTTCTAAACTTGGAACTCCTTTAAGATCTTGTACGGATTGATTCAGGATTTCCTTCGCTGATTCCATACGGGTTTGTTCATCCCATTTAAGATTCATGCTATTCGATGCATCTAGGATAAATAATATGCGTGTTTTTTCTTGGCTGTAAACCAAAAAATTTAGGCTGAGTAATAAAAATACAATTACATTTTTCACTAATAGTCTCCCAATGTTTCTTCAAGTTGGTTCAAGGCAATTTCCAATTGCTCTTCATTTGGAGCAACACCATGCCACTTGTGTGAACCCATCATAAAGTCAACACCTTTACCCATTTCTGTCTTCATTAGCACGACAATGGGCTTTCCTTTTCCTAAAGAATCGCCAATGGATGTAAAGGTTTTTCTAATTTCATCAAAGTTATGACCGTCCATTTCATACACTACCCATCCAAAAGCTTGCCATTTTTCCTTTAAGTTGCCCAGAGAGAGAACATCTTCCACGTCACCATCTATTTGCCTCCCATTGTAATCAATGGTCGCAACGATATTATCGATACCACGAGCCGCCCCATACATAGCGGCTTCCCAGATTTGTCCTTCTTGTAGCTCTCCATCTCCATGAAGACTGTATACTATGCTGGTATCATTATTTAATTTTTTTGTTTCGGCTGTACCTAAAGCAACAGAAAGTCCTTGACCCAAGGAACCAGATGCCATTCTTATTCCAGGAAGGTTTTTGTCGGTTGATGGATGACCTTGAAGTCTAGAAGATATTTTTCTAAACGTTGAAAGCTCTGAAACAGGGAAATATCCTGACCTTGCAAGTGCACTGTACCAAACCGGTGAAATATGCCCATTTGATAAAAAGAAAACGTCTTCATTTCTCGCATCCATGCTGAATTGATCTGAATTGTGATTCATCCAGTCAAAATACAGAAAGGTTAGAAAGTCGGCACAGCCCAGCGAACCACCTGGATGACCCGATTTTACTGCAGCAACCATTCTTACTATGTCGCGTCTGATTTGCGTTGAAATATTGATTAATTCTTGATTAGTCATGATTTTTTCTTTTCATTAGTATTGCTAACTTTACAAAACTAATTTTAATTATGCTTGAAGCTATAATTTTCTTTGAACAAATGAATCAACTTTTCAACGATACGTAGGGTCAATGCAACAAGAAAGCTATGCAAAAATTATTCTCGATCTTCCTATTTCTAATTCTCACCACTTTGGGTTATTCTCAAAACTCGGAAAAATTGCTTTTAAATTCTTATTCTAAGCAAGAATTAGAGCTAATTAAAAGTACAGAACCTGAAAAGTATGATTTGTTACTATTTGCAATAGATCATGGAACTTATTTGGGAGTATTCGATACAGAAAAACATGGCCAATTAAAATTAAAAGAACTTCCAGATTTGACAGAAAAACCTAGGTTTACTGACATACAAGTGAAGATTATGCCTTACAATCAATATTTCTATGCTCCAAAAATGAATAAAATTGTGGTTGTTAAATCAGAATGGGTATTGAAGAATGAAAAACTGACTGAGAAATGAGATTAACACAAATCTTAACATTACTGGTATTGTTTGTGAGTGAAGTTTCTTTGACTCAGATGGTTACCATGGGTGATCCAGGTTACCTACAAAGTAATCCTATGAACTGTAACACTTTTGGCATTTCAGGGACCAATTTTCAAGACCCCGGGGCGGCAGGAAATTATCCTCCTAACTTCAATGATACAACGGTTTTTTGTCCAGATTTAAGTCTTGGAACCAAGGCAACCATAACTTTTGCAATTGATGTTGGTTCTGGATCTGGGTTTGAATTCGATGTTGATGGTTCTGATTCCATATGGGTATATGATGGATTTAATACAAATGCACCTTTACTGGGGGCTCATAATTCAGAGACTGATCCAACAGGGTTCAACTACCAAGCAAGTTGGAATAATCCGTCAGGTTGTTTAACAGTTGTTTTTATAACGGATGGAGCTAATGAAGGGGCAGGATGGGCTGGAAATGTCCAGTGCGGGAATCAATTTCAACCATTTGAAGCTCATATGGAGGCATACGTGAATGGAACAGGACCTGATGCGCTAAATCCTGCTGATAC
>WTIB01000201.1 GCA_011522905.1 Crocinitomicaceae bacterium
ATGGAAAAGCTCATAAAAAAGGACAATAAAGAAATAGAGAGTATGCCTCTAACAGAAATGGATGAATACTGGGATAAAGCAAAATTAAATTTGCGGAAAACTAAGAATTTACAATAATTCTGAAATAATTCGATCCATAGAATATCCTTCAGCCTCAGCTCTGTAGTTTCTAACCAACCTATGCCTCAAAATCGGTTTAGCAATGGCTTTTACATCCTCAATATCTGGTGAATACTTTCCCTGAATAGCCGCATAACATTTGGCTCCAACAATCAAATATTGTGATGCTCTTGGACCGGCACCCCACGTAATATATTTTTTGGTAATCTCTGGAGCCTTTTCATTATTTACCCGCGTGCTGTTTACAAGGTTTACTGCATATTCCAATACATTATCTGCGACTGGTATCCTACGAATTAAATCTTGATAAGCAATAATTTGATCTGATGTTAAAACAACATCTGGCTTTTCCTTGACATCTGAGGTTGTTTTTTTAACAATTTCGAGCTCCTCATCATAGCTTGGATAATCCACCCAGATATTAAACATAAACCGATCAAGCTGAGCCTCTGGTAAGGGATATGTTCCCTCCTGCTCTATTGGATTTTGAGTAGCTAAAACAAAAAATGGATTAGGTAGTTCATATGTTTTACCTGATGCTGTCACGTTTCTTTCTTGCATGGCCTCAAGCAATGCAGACTGTGTTTTGGGAGGCGTACGATTAATTTCATCTGCCAATACAACATTGGAAAAAACAGGTCCAGAGATAAATTTGAATGCCTTATTTTCATCTAAAATTTCTGAGCCAATAATATCTGAAGGCATAAGGTCAGGTGTAAACTGAATACGATTAAAGCTTAAACCTAGAGTTTCTGAAATGGTATTTACGAGAAGGGTTTTCGCTAATCCTGGAACACCAACCAGTAGACAATGAGCACGAGAAAAAATAGAAATACATACCTGATCAACAACATCTTCTTGACCAACAATTACTTTACTGATTTCTTTTTTTAATTTGTCATAGCTCACAACGAGCTCGTCTATTCTTTCCTTATCTGTCATCTCATCAATTGTTAGGATTGGCAAACCATTTATATGAAAATTTACAGCTCTGATATGAGTCGTCGACTCGAATAAAAGCATTGGAGATTTTTGAATCTATCCATTTAGCCATTGTTTTTTGCTTTTTATCATTTTCTGCGGCCGCTTTAATCAATGTGTAATCATCTTTAATATTAGCAACATGGGGCTCATACCTTTCCATTAATCGAACAATTCTTATTCCTTGTTTTCTTTCGAATATGTCTACATAGAGATTCGGCGAAGTAATATCCCCTTTTTCCATGGCATCCGTAAGCAAATATATCTGCTGATCCACCTGATTGAGATTCTCCATATCCCATAATTGATCTCCAGTTATAGGGTTGGTTATGATTCCCCCATTTTGCTTTGTTTTATCATCATTAGAGTATTGAGAAACTGCCTCATTCCAGGTAATTTCATTCTGATTCAACCTACTGTAGCATTCATCCATTCGAATTGAAGCCTCATTGATGGCATCATTACTAAATTCAGGCATATTTAGGATATGTAAACAGGTATAATCATCTCCTTTTCTTGAAATAAGCTTAATAATGTGGTAACCATACTGAGTTTCTATAATATCAGATACTTCACCAACTTTCAATTTGAATACAGTGGATTCAAATTGCGGCACCATCATTCCTCTAGATGCCTCAATTTTACCTCCTTGACTAGCGCTTCCGGGATCATCAGAATGAATTCGAGCCATTGTTTCAAAACTTTTACCCGCAACCTGAATTAAATTTAACACTTCCTCTAACTCTGTAAAGGCTCTTTTTTTATCTTCTGGTGTAATATCAGGATAAATAACAATCTGCTGGAAGCTTAATTTCATATTAATAAATGGAATACTGTCCTTGGGTAATGCCTCAAAAAAGGTAGATACTTCCTTTGGCGTCACTGATATACCGGTCGTTATGGTTCTTTCCATTTCTTGTGCCAAAATGCGGTCCTTTATAATTGAACGAAATTCTTCTTTAATTTGAGTAGTAGTCTTTCCGTAAAATTCTTCGAGCTTATCGCGTCCTCCCATATCTTTTTCAATGATTCTCAGTCGATTTTCCATTTCGGCATCCACTTGTTCATCAGATACTTCGATGCTGTCTAATTTCGCCTGATTTACAAGTAATTCCTGTACCATCAATTTTTCCAATACTGAACAGGAGAAATCGAAATCCACATTCATTTCTGATTGTTTGGCTTGAATCTTTTGAATTTCAACATCAGACATGAGAATAATATTATCCCCTACCTGCGCCAAAACTTTATTGACTAATTTGCCATTTTGAGCTGAAACAGTTGATGTGTATAGAACACAGAAAAGAAAAATGATATGTTTAATCATTCGGTCCTAAGTTGTATAGTACCTCGTAATTCACTTTTACCGGGTATTTCTCCTTTAATTCCTTTAGCCATGACTCTTCCAAAAATGCTTGGTAATCTGAAATTACCGCACCTTTAATTTCAGAAAGTTCTTTAGGCATCACTGGAAGCATTTCATTAACCATAACAACATAATACTTACCATCTACCTCAAATGGCTCATTTCGACCCTCCGCGAGATTTGTTCCTTTCAAGAAATCGACTTGCTTAGGGTCATATTTATTCATCTTGACATCCAAGTTCAGTTCTGTATCCACATTAATTTTTTCTAAGATGACATCGGAGGTGTTCTTCTTCTTTTTCAAAAGCTTGAAAACTTTATTTGAAATTTCTGAATTCGCACATGTGTAAACAGTAGCATCAAGTCTTTCTGGCCACATGTACTTCATTTTCTGAGTCTCATAAAATGCTTTTAAACCAGCCGTATCCTTAACTGCTTTATTCCAAACCTTATCAGACATTACTTCATAGAGGATAATACCATCGTGATATTCTTTCACTAAAGCTTTGTATTCAGGGTATTTTGATGGCAACAATGCCTCCTCGTATTCGAGAACACTCTTTTTCACCCATTCAGCATACTGTTTTTGAACGATTTCTTCAAAAGTAAACCTTCGCATTCCTCTAAATGCTTTCTTTATAAATTTTGCAAAATCGGTTTGTCTGTATTGCTTTTCACCAATGCTGAAAATTGTTCCATCCGTAATTAAATCATCAATGTCCCATCTTCCCGCATAATATGATGAATCTAAATTCTCAACAAACCACTGTAAATATTGACCATCAGATTCTTGAAAATTATACTTTTTCTTCAGCTTTGAAACAAAAATATCTTGCGTCTTTTTCGATCGTTCATCTTTATTTACCTTTTTTTGAAGCTCCTTTCTCATGTCATCAAAGGATTTAATGTCATTCCATTCTAACCTTTTCAAGATATGAAACCCATAATCGGTTCTGATTGGTTTCGAAATAGCTCCATCTTCTTTCAATGCAAATGCCGCATCTTCAAATACTGGGACCATTCTCTGTGCTGTACCTGAACCAAAAATGGGAAGCACTCCACCTTTTTTAGCAGAGGATGGGTCATCAGAATATTTACTCACCAAGTTCTCCCAGTCTTCATCACTATTTGACTCTTGAAGCTTTTCATATATTTCATTGATTTTCTTTTCTGCTGAAACAATCTCTGCTTCAGTTGTACCCTGAGGTGTAGCTACCATTAAATGTGCTACACGAATGGTACCTCTAGCTGGTCTAGAATCTGTAACTTGAAGTATATGGTAACCATATTTTGTCCGAAATGGGTCTGATACCTCTCCCTTTGGAGTATTGTATGCCATTTCCTCAAAAGAATACAACATTTGAAATGCTGTAAAGAAACCTAAATCTCCCCCATTTTTCATTACTGAAGGATCTTGCGAGCTGTTTTTAGAACGTGCTACGACATCAAAAGCTTCTCCGTCCTCAATTCTCTTTTTAAGCTCTAATAAGCGATTATAAGCTTTTAAAGTATCTCTTGGTGAGGCATTTTGGTTTACCTTAATTAAAATATGTGAAGCTCTAATCTCTTTTTTCAGTCTATCGTAAGACTCTTTCACCATAGCCTTGTTTTCAACACTATCGATTAAATAAGGCAAGGCAAGCTGTTTTCTATAACCTTCAAGTTCTTTTTTTAATCTTGGAATCGTATCATACCCAAGTCGTTCAGCCTCAGCAACCTTTAATTTGAACTTTGTAAATAGCTCCATGTACTCATCAATTGAGACCTTGTCAAACTTTGGATCATTGTTGTTTTTCAAATAAATCTGTAAAAATTCATTCTTACTCACCTTTTGTCCATTGACCTCCATAACACTTGGGTCAGACTGAGCATTTAGATTATTAAAAATAAGTAGACAGAGTAATAAGAAAATTGTTTTTTTCATGAGTTTATTTATTTAATACTATAGTTTGGAGCTTCTCTTGTAATTGAAACATCATGTGGATGAGATTCACGAACACCCGCCGATGTAATTCTAACAAATTTTGATCCCTTTAGGTTTTCAACTGTGGCCGCACCACAATATCCCATTCCAGCTCGTATTCCACCGATGATTTGGTACATCACCTCAGAAAGAGAACCCTTATAAGGTACGCGTCCTGAAATACCCTCAGGAACTAATTTTTTGATGTCATCTTCAGCATCCTGAAAATACCGGTCTTTCGAACCTTGCTGCATGGCTTCAATAGAACCCATACCTCTGTAGGATTTAAATTTTCTACCTTCATAAATGATGGTTTCTCCGGGTGACTCCTCAACACCCGCGAACATAGAGCCTAGCATAACTGAATCCGCACCTGCTGCTAGTGCCTTTACGATATCACCGGTATAACGGATTCCTCCATCCGCAATTACAGGCACACCTGACCCCTTGATTGCTTTGGCCACATCATTAATAGCGGATAGCTGAGGTACACCAACACCAGCTATTATTCTTGTAGTACATATTGAACCAGGCCCAATTCCTACTTTAACAGCATCCGCCCCAGCTTCTACCAAATATTTTGCAGCCTCGGCCGTAGCAATATTTCCAACAATTACATTTAATTCCGGAAACTTGTCTTTTACTGCCTTAAGCTTTGAAACAACACCTTTAGTGTGTCCATGTGCCGTATCTATTACGATCGCATCTACACCAGCGGCAACAAGACTCTCGACTCTTTCTAAGGTGTCATCGGTTACACCAACTGCGGCAGCTACCCTCAATCGACCCAGTTCGTCTTTACATGAAGTAGGATGCTCTTTAACTTTTATTATATCTCTGTATGTGATTAGACCAATTAAATTGTTATCCGCATCAACAACAGGCAATTTTTCAATTCTATTTTCCTGAAGGATTACTTCAGCCTTACTTAATTCAATAGATTCTAGAGTGGTAATCAAATTTTCCGAGGTCATTACTTCGATTACTGGCCTTTCTTCATTCTTTTCAAAACGCAAGTCTCTATTCGTTACTATTCCGATAAGCTTCTTGTTTTCATTTACAACTGGAATACCGCCAATACTATTTTCTTTCATCAAAGCCAAGGCATCTTTTACAATAGCACCTTGGTGTAAAGTAATTGGATCAATAATCATTCCGCTCTCTGAACGCTTTACTTTTCTTACATTTTTGGCCTGTTCCTCAATAGACATGTTTTTGTGAATCACCCCAATTCCTCCTTGCTGAGCAATAGCTATGGCCATATTTGCCTCGGTAACTGTATCCATTGCTGCAGTTACGATAGGTGCATTCAATTCGATTTTTCTCGAAAAACGACTTGATAACTTTACATCACGAGGCAATATTTCCGAATAGGCCGGAACCAAAAGAACATCATCGTAGGTTAAACCTTCTTGTATTTGTGCTAAATTTTCTAGAGACATATGAACCTATTGTTAAAATAAATTCTTGCAAATTTAGGAAAAATTCATTGGAGTTCGATTCAGGATAATTTTCTTATGTTAATAATACCCAAAAATTAACATGAAGTACAATTTATGATTAAACTTGTCGTGATATTGAATATGAGGGTTTATTTACTTTTCGTCTTGCTTATCTGTATGAGTCAAATCAGTTTGGCGCAAAGGAAAGATATTGATACTTCAAAAATATTACAGCTTTCCGGTGTAGTTGTTTCCGAACATGATTTAAATCCCATGCCTTATATCACAGTATATGATCGTTCTATTGGACGAGGAGTCGTCGCAGATTATTATGGCTATTTCTCTATGGTTTCATTTCCTGGTGATACCCTCTATTTTTCTTATTATGGTTATAAAACCTCAACTTACATCGTACCTGATACTTTAAAGGAAAATAGATATAGCATTATCCATATGCTACAACAAGATACCATTAATCTTCCTGAGGTGACTGTATATCCATGGCCATCTAGAGAAGATTTCGCAAGATTCTTTGTTGAAATGAAACCATACGATGATGCCGTTCGACGAGCACAACGAGAACTTTCAGGTGAATCCCTTGCTTTTGTAGCCGCACGATTAGATGCAGATGCGTCACTCGCTAGTGGTTTAGTTATGAATCAACGGTATACAAAACTATATACAAATGGACAACTGCCAGTCAACAACCTTCTTAATCCATACTCTTGGGCTAAACTGATTCGAGATTGGAAGGAAGGGAAATTAAAACGTGAATAATCTGAGTATTTTTTACTCGGGGTAGCACAAGAAATATTTTTCGACAGGCATAGCCAGAGCTGAGATATTCAAATTATCCGAGGCCTGAGCTAAATCAACAATCTCGCCACTTTTCATTAAAATATTGATATTTTGACGCTTTTCATTGTAGGCCTTGTTCACCAATTTATCTGTAAAAACCAAAAAATCGAGGTCAACATCTCGAATCTCGGATGAGGCAGAAATGATTTTTTTTCTTTCTTCTATCTGCTGAGGCGTATACGGATTTCGAGAAATCTCAATTTTAAAAAGCCTTCTATTTACTATTGATTTCGATAAATACTGCAAAACCTTGTCTTCATGATTTGACCAAACTTTTAAACTCGTTAAGATATCGAAGTCATCCAGACGTGAAAAATGAGTAATTACCTCGTCATCATTTTTAAAATCATCATATGAAATTTCTTGGTTTAAGAAATATGCCAATGATGGACTTGCAAAAACTTCCTTGCCGCTTTTAACGAGCTTTTTTGCTCTCCGAAGTGCATAAATAAGCATGTATTCAGCAGAAACTACTGTCTTATGCAAATAAACCTGCCAATACATCAATCTTCTTGCTACAATGAACTTTTCAATAGAATAAATACCCTTCTCCTCTATCACTAAATTCCCATTGTGAACTTGTAACATTTCAATAAGCCTGTCACTACCGATAATACCTTCACTTACACCTGAATAAAAACTATCTCTATTCAAATAATCCAATCGATCCATATCCAGCTGGCTCGAGACCAACTGATGTAAAAATGGTTTGTGATATTTATTTTCAAAAATACTGAGGGCCATTTGTAAATCTGAACCGAATTCCTTTTCTAATCGTTGAATGAAAAATGATGAAATATCCTCATGAGTAACTGAGCTAACAATATCATATTCTAAAGCATGACTAAAAGGACCATGTCCAATATCATGCAAAAGAATTGCAAGTAATACACCTCTCTCCTCTTCATCATTAATCTCGTGCCCTTTTCTCTTTAGTACCGAAACCGCCTGAATCATGAGATGCATCGCGCCTAGAACATGTTGAAATCGCGAGTGAATGGCACCTGGATATACCAAATGACTTAATCCGAGTTGAGAGATTCTTCTAAGTCTTTGCATGAATGGATGTTCAATAATATCAAAGATTAAATCATCAGGTATGGCAATAAAACCATATATCGGGTCGTTAATGATTTTCTTCTTATTGTTACGATTCAAATTTGTTTGCAAATGACTACTTTTATTTTTCACTACAAAATTAAGCTAAAAGAATGACTAATTCAGGAAATATCCTTTGGGCAGATGATGAAATAGACCTTCTAAAGCCTCACATACTCTTTTTGGAATCAAAAGGTTACACTGTAGAAGGGGTGACAAATGGCTTAGACGCACTTGAAATCGCACAAAACACCTATTTTGATATCATTTTTCTTGACGAAAACATGCCTGGGCTTTCAGGCTTGGAAACGCTCACAAAAATTAAAGAAATTGACCCAAATGTTCCTGTAGTAATGATTACCAAAAGTGAAGAGGAACAAATCATGGAGGATGCCATAGGGTCCAAAATAGCTGATTATCTCATCAAGCCAGTGAATCAAAACCAAATTTTGATTAGTCTAAAGAAAAATCTAAATAGATCAAAACTTGTAAGTGATATAACAAGCCTGAACTACAGAAAAGAATTCAGGCAGTTAGGTATGCAGCTTAACAATCGAATGGACTTTTCAGAATGGGCTGAATTATATGCCAAACTTGTTTATTGGGAATTACAACTGGACAAAATTGAAGATTCTGGAATGAGTGAAATATTTGAAATGCAAAAAAAAGAAGCAAATCAATTGTTTTGTAAATTCATTGAAGACAATTATTTAGATTGGCTCAATGGTGTTGAAGATGCACCGCTATTCATTCATAATGTATTAAAGGACAGGGTTTTTAAATCAAATGAAGCTGATAAAACACTCGTCTTGGTAATTGATAATCTTCGATTTGATCAATGGAAAACCATAGAACCGGTTTTCAATAAATACTTTGTAAAAGAAAATGAAGAAGTTGTTTATTCCATTTTACCAACTGCCACCCAATATGCGAGAAATGCCTTCTTCTCAGGATTAATGCCATCAGAAATTGCTAAAAAACATCCACAATACTGGAAAAATGAAGACGAAGACGGGAGTAAAAACAACTATGAAAAGGAACTTCTTGAAAGCAACATTCGAAGACTTGGTAAATCCACTCTTCGTTGGTCTTATAATAAAATAACGAACGTAAATGCTGGTAAAAAGTTAGTCGAACAATTTCATAAACTTAAAGAAAATGACATCAATTTCATAGTCTATAATTTTGTTGATATGCTTTCACATGCGAGAACTGAAATGGAAGTAATTAGAGAGCTTGCTGATGACGAATCTGCATATCGCTCAATTACCATGTCATGGTTTGAACACTCTCCCCTTTTAGATGTTATCAAGCAAGCAGCAGAAGATAAAATTAAGTTAATTATCACGACAGACCACGGTACGATTAAAGTGAATGAACCTGTAAAAATAGCTGGAGAAAGAAATACAAACACCAACTTGAGATACAAGGTTGGTCGAGGCTTAGGTTACAACAGTAAAGACGTTTTTGTCGTTCCCAATCCACAAGAGGCTTTCTTGCCGAAACAAAAAATGTCAAGTGAATTTGTTTTTGCGAAAGAGCAAGACTTTTTTGTCTACCCAAACAATTACAATCATTTTGTCAATTATTATGGCAACACGTTCCAACATGGAGGTATTTCAATGGAGGAAATGTTGATTCCTTACATAGAAATGAGGTCAAAATGAAATTAGGGTGTTTTTAAAGCATTTTATATTTTGCTTTCGCTAATTTTGCAAAAGAATGAAAGATACGGCCGAATATAAAGCGTCAATTGAGAACATAAGAGCTCAATTCCCCATTTTATCTCAAAAGGTAAATGGAAGAGATTTGGTTTATTTCGATAACGCTGCAACGTCCCAAAAACCATACACTGTAATTGAAAGAATTGACAATTACTACAAAAATGAAAATGCCAATATTCATAGAGGAGTCCATTATCTAAGCCAAAAAGCGACAGAGGATTATGAATCTGCACGAAATATAATTGGTACTTATTTGAATGCTGCGGATGCCTCAGAAATCATTTTCACAAAAGGGACTACCGATGGAATTAATTTGATTGCTTCTTCCTATGGAAGTATGTTAAATGAGGGAGATGAGATTTTAATTTCGGCAATGGAGCATCATTCGAATATCGTTCCGTGGCAGCTTTTGGAAAGTCAAAGAGGAATAAAACTTCGCATCATTCCAATTCACGAAAATGGTGAAATTGATATGGATGCGTACAATGAGATGCTCAACTCTAAAACCAAATTAGTTTCAGTAACGCATATATCAAATACCTTAGGAAGTATTAACCCGATTGGTGAAATTATCGATAAAGCACATGCTGTTGGCGCGAAAGTACTTATTGACGGTGCTCAAAGCATACAACACGATCAAATTGACCTTAAGGCATTAAATTGTGATTTCTTTGTTTTCTCTGGGCATAAGGTTTTTGGTCCAACAGGAATTGGTGTTTTGTATGGAAAAAGTGAAATTCTTAATCTTATGCCTCCTTATCAAGGAGGTGGTGATATGATTGAAAAGGTCAGCTTTGAAAAAACAACATTTAATGTTTTGCCATTTAAGTTCGAAGCTGGTACACCAAATATTGTTGGAGGAATCGCACTTGGGGAAGCATTTAATTTTTTGAAATCTTTAAATTTTAATGAGCTCCATGAACATGAAATGAACCTTTTAAAATATGCGGAAGAAGAGCTAAATAAAATAGACAACATAAGAATTATTGGAACAGCCAAAAATAAAACAAGTGTCATTTCATTTAACGTCGGTGAGCTTCATCCATTTGACATAGGTACTCTTTTAGATAAACAAGGTTTCGCAGTTAGAACTGGACACCATTGTACACAACCTTTAATGGATTTTTATAAAATTCCAGGTACAATAAGAGTTTCATTCAGTGTCTACAATACCAAACAAGAAATAGATCTATTTTTGATTGCATTAAAAAAAGCCATTGATATACTCAGCTAATGAATTACAGTGAAAAACAGAATAGCATCATTGAGGATTTTTCCATGTTCGAGGACTGGATGGAAAAATATGAATTTATTATTGAGCTCGGTAAAGAAGTAAATTTAATTCCAGAACAAGATAAGTCTGATGACCTTCTTATTGAAGGTTGTCAATCAAGAGTTTGGTTGAAATCAGAAGTTAATAACGGTCAAATGTACTATTTTGCGGATTCTGATGCCATCATTACCAAAGGAATCATTTCTTTACTCATTAAAGTAATGAATGGCGAAACTCCAAGCACCATTGCTAAAGAAAATTTATTTTTTATAGAAAAAATTGGACTTCAAGAACACTTATCTCCAACGAGAGCAAATGGATTACTAGAAATGGTAAAACGTATGAAAATGGACGCAATTAAAAATATCTAGATGGAAGAATTAGAAAATACTATTGTCGATGTATTGAAGTCAATTTATGATCCAGAAATCCCGGTTGATGTTTATGAGTTGGGATTAATTTATGAGGTGAAAATAGATAAAGATTTTAATGTTCAAATAGAAATGACACTCACCTCACCTAATTGCCCTGTAGCTGAAAGCATGCCCAAAGAGGTAGAAGACAAAGTAGCTGACATTCCCAAAGTAAAATCGGCCAAAGTGAATATTGTATTTGACCCACCATGGGACAAAGATATGATGAGCGAAGAAGCTAAGCTCGAACTAGGTTTTCTTTGATTATTCCTGAATATAAACCTCCACTCTTCTATTTAACGCCCTTCCAGCAGCCGTTTTGCTCAAGAATTTTGGTTTCGTTTCACCAAATGAAACGACAGAGATTCGTGATTCATCTATTCCTCGACTTACAAGGTATTTCTTAATAGACTTAGCACGCTTCATTGCCAAGGTAACATTGTATTCTTCATCCCCAGTAATATCGGCATGACCCGCCAAAAGAATTTTAGCATTAGGACTAGCCTTTAATAAATTGGCTGTTTCGTTTAAAACACTGTAGAACCTACCTTGAACATAGGATTGATTTAATCCAAAGTTGATATCGCCAATGGTCACTAAATCCGTTTTATCAATAATCACAGGTGTTGGATCTGGATCAGGTGTTGGATCTGGATCAGGTGTTGGATCTGGATC
>WTIB01000322.1 GCA_011522905.1 Crocinitomicaceae bacterium
ATTGATTATTCCCTTTTGGCTTTGAGTTTTTTGGTGATGTTGATACTGGCGGTCATAGCCGTAATGATTTCATTTAAACAATTTGGTAAAGAATCAAATATTTTGTCTTAATGAAAATGCTCTAGTCTCAAAGATTAAAGCTCTCCTTTCTTGGAGTTGCCCGATAAAATATCATTGAGGCTCAATTGATAATCAAAACCCACTATGAATTTGGTTGGATTGTTATCATATATTTTATGATCGATACGCGTGAATATCCGAAATGAATGAGGACCATCCAATTCTAAATCTGTACCTAAGGTATATCTCATTTTATCAATTCGATTTCCATAAAGTCCAGAATTGGGATTATAGAAAAATTCAACACTTATTGAGGGAGTAAAAATTGATTTTTTTATATCATAACTGACTTCTGGCTTGAAACGAAGTGCCCTGTCAAAATCCGAATTGTAAGTACCTACCGTACCTGCTTCTGCACTCATTTGATAACGTATCCTCATTGCATATGAAAGTCGGTCCCAATTGTTTTTTACTTTGGTATTAAAGTTAATTCTATTGGCCCCATTGTAATTGCCATTATTTTCCCTTTTGGAAACAAAACGGTAATCAACCGAAAGATGCATCCATTTCAATGCTTTATACTTTACCGTTAGTTCTGGGAATATCGTCCTTGCCTTAAAATCTCTGAATCTACTAGAGAAGCTTCCTGAAAAATGAATCTTTTTGTTGAGTTTGTATTTTACTCCAGCACTACTCCAAAGCTCAAAAGATTGGGCACTACCACTAAAGGAAATGAAAAAAAACAAGAAAGTAATGACAATTAATCTCATCAGTATTTGTCAATGTAAATGGTATCCAATATAATGACCTGATTGTTTTCGCTTGCATTTACCTGAACCAATACCTCATCCGTTCCACTCGCAACAGAAGGATTGTCCTGATATGCAAATATTTGATAATCACCTTTTTGCAAATATCTAAATTCAAAGCTACCATCATAGCTCGTGCTGACATCATCATCATAAAAAGAATTTTCACTTCCATAAATGATATAAACATCTTGATCTGCAGCAGGATATTCAAAGATACTCGTACCTACATGGTTTCTCTCTATAACCACTCCTTTTATGGTCACACTTCCACCCGGACCTTCCACTTTTCTGCAAGAAGAAAAGACCATTAACAAAATGAAAATTGGAAGAATTAGCTTAATTTTATTTGTCATGCTTAATTTTATCACGTAAAGATACAACTTCGTTCATAATTTGTCGTCTTACGAATAACTAAGAGGCATAATTTATTATATATTGAGCCCACATTACTTAAACTAGCTATGAAATTTATCATTCTCATCTCGTCATTCTTGTTGGCATTTAGTGCTTCAAGTCAGGTTCTCATAAATGAATATTCTGCTTCAAACATGAACGGAATCACGGATAATTTTAATGATAGAGAAGATTGGGTTGAGCTTTACAATCCTAGTGGAACTGCCGTTGATTTAACGGATTGGTATCTTTCGGATAGAGCAGGAAATTTATTAAAATGGCAATTCCCAGCAGCTACAACCATCAATGCTAGTGACCACCTTCTTCTTTTTTGCAGTTCCAGAAACCTTGTTCAAGGAAGTGAAATCCATACCAGCTTTAAGCTCTCGCAAACTGAAGGAGATTGGGTTATATTGTCAAATAATTTTGGAAATGTAGTGGATTCATTCAAGATTGTTCACTACACAAAAGAGGACCATTCCGTCGGTCGTTCAACAGATGGTGCTGCTGATTTTAAATTATTCACGAATCCAACCCCGAACGCAACAAACGTCGGGGCGCAAGATTTTTATACGCCGACTCCTGTTTTTGATCTTCAAGCCGGATATTATCCCTCACCGATAAATGTAAGTATCACTTGTGCAGACCCTACTGCTCAAATAAGATATACAACGGATGGTTCTGACCCAACTGCAGGTTCTACGCTATATTCTGGACCTATAAACGTCTCTAATACACAGGTAATTCGAGCTGCTGCTTTTGGTGCAAATCTGCCGTCCTTCAATGAAACAAATACGTATTTTATCAATGAGACACATGGCCTACCAATTGTTTCGGTTTGCAGTGAAGATGTTTATGACTTGGTAGCGAATGGAAACCAAGGTGGAGGATGGGGAAATGGCAATAAAGTGGGTGCTTTTGAATTGTTTGAATTGGGCGGAGTATATATTGATGAGGGAGAAGGTCATTTCAACAAGCACGGAAATGACTCTTGGAGCTATCCCCAGCGAGGATTTGACTTTATAATGAGAGATCAATTTGGATACAACGGAGATTTGGACCATCAGATATTTCCAGAAAAATCACGCAGTGATTTCCAACGCTTGATTCTTAAACCTGCGGCCAGTGATAATTACCCATTTGAAGATGGGGCTCACATCAGAGATGCATTCATACACATGCTTTCGATAAAGGCAAAAATGAAATTAGATGAGAGAACCTCCAGGTCTTGTATCGTTTATCTCAATGGTGAATATTGGGGTGTGTATGAGATTCGAGAGAAAGCTGATGACCACGATTATACTGATTATTATTATGATCAGGATAAATTTAATTTAGAGTATTTGAAAACCTGGGGCGGCACATGGCAAGATTACGGAGCACCAAACGCGCAACCAAATTGGGATAACCTAACCAATTATATTCTCAGCAATAATATGTCTGCAGGACCAGATTTTGATTATGTGGATAGTAAATTGAACTGGAAATCTTTGTGCGACTATTTCATGTTTAACTCTTATGTCGTGAATATGGATTGGTTGAATTGGAATACAGCTTGGTGGCGTGGTTTAGATACTGCGGGAACTAAAAAGAAATGGAGGTATGTATTGTGGGACATGGATGCCACATTTGGTCATTACATCAATTATACGGGAATTCCAGATGTTTCAGCCAATGCAGACCCTTGTAATGCTGAAAATTTACCAGATCCAGGAGGTCAAGGTCATACAGATATTTTAGAAAAATTAATCGCAGAAAACCCATTAGTTGAACAGTATTATGTAACACGATATATTGACCTTGTGAACAC
>WTIB01000164.1 GCA_011522905.1 Crocinitomicaceae bacterium
ATAAATCCCTTTACCTAAACTTTTTATATCTATTAAATCTTGCGATGAAATAGCTAGTGTTTTTCTAATTTTACCGTTCATATCTCTTATGATTACATTCGCTGTATTTTTTAGGTTTTCAACTCTAAATACACCATTTGAAGGATTAGGACTTAGCTGAATATTTTGGATATTATTTTCTAAATGTTCGACTTCTGTAATATTACTTCCCGTTATAGATCCGACTTTATTAATAATCCAGTTTCTCGGGTCTATAGTAATGTTTCCGCTAATCGTACCGATATTTTCAATGTTAAATACTTCAGAATTACTCGATATCGTAAAACGAATCGTTGTATCTGGCAATCCAATACGTTGGAATTTAACATCTAAGTCGTTAGTGAAGGTGGGTGTTACATTCGGTTTTGAGGCACTGTGATTAATTTGAACTAATAAATTGGATTCGTTTTGCTCCCATTCAATAGAGTAGGTAGGATATCCTTCTCCGAAGTACCATTGCTCAAAAAATGCCGTAAAATCTTGTCCTGAGGCTGTTTCAAGGGCATTTTTGAAATCAACACCATAAGCAGTACCATCGGCATATTCAATTTGAAAATCTTTTAGAATTTGGAAAAACATGGGGTCATCCATAATCATATAACGCATAGAATGAACTATCGCCGCACCTTTGTCATACGTGAGCCTTCCATTGAATATCCTATTTTCATTGAGACTGTCAAGTACCCAAACACTTCCACCATTTTGATTCATTACATTATCATGAACATCTTCCATATGCGCATCTTTCTCGTTTGGATACAAATTTTCGAGCATAAGGTATTCGCTGTATGAAGCGAAACCTTCATTAATCCATATATCGCACCATGAGGCGCAAGTAACATGATCGCCCCACCATTGATGTCCTAATTCATGTGCTGTTAATCCCTTTGTGAAAAAACCTTGAGTCGTCATCGTTTGATGCTCCATTCCACCAGAAAAGGGTGCCATACAGTGTCCGTATTTTTCATCTTCAAAGGGATATGGTCCGAATAGTTCATAGAATAATTCCATAAAATCTACTGTTTCATCAATATCGTCTTGAAAATAAGGCAAGGTCTGTGGATTATCGTAAATGTAATTTTGAATCAATATAGGATTTGGAGCTCCGGCCGGATTAGCGTAAATATTGTACTCCACATAGCTTGCAACGGATACCGAAATTAGATAATAATCAATTGGATGTCTGTTTTTCCACTCGTACCTGCTAAATCCATTTCCAAGATCAGTGACCTGTTCGAGTACACCATTTGATCCAGCTTTAAGATTTGAAGGTACGGTAATAAAAAAATAGCTACTATCTGCTTTATCTGTCAGGCTTTGTTTGCAAGGGAACCATTCATAAGCTGAAAAGGGCTCAGAAAGGGACCAAACTACATCATTTCCCCAAGTTGGAGAGTCATCTTGAGACATTCCCGAACCACCTAGAGGGTTTGTAGCAGCGGTTGGAGGTATTCCGTCGTAGGTTGTTTCAATGATAAATTGCTCATTGCTTTGTGCATTCACTGGCACCTTAATTGCCGAGTTTACCCGGCTGTAATTGACGGATTCACCATTCACAGTAATTCCGGTAATATTAAAAGTTGAAAACAGCTCAAAAAGGGCAGAATCCAATGGCTCAATGGCTTTTGCATACATAGCGACTTTACCAGACAATTCCGTACTCGTATTCTTCATGTTCAAAGTAAGATAGTAGCAGGTAACATCATACTTTTCAGTTTCTGCTATTTGATTTACTGATAATGTGTTGCTTTTGAAATTGTTTCCTCTATCACGTTTGTAGCAGGTGGGTGTTTTGCTTTGACCAATAATTAAAGTTGATGCTAATATGAAATAGGAGAGGAGCTGAATTTTAAACATGGGTGATGGTTGTTTAATTGGATTAATACCGAACAATTTTTTCAAGAAGGGTTGTGCTGCTATCTGATACTCTTAAATGATAGATGCCTTTTTGCAAACTTGAAAATGGCAATACGATTTTATGGATTCCTGAGTCCAAATTTTCCGTATAATCTTGATTTAGGATGAGTCTACCACTTTGATCCACCAATTCTACGCGTAATGGCGAGGATTCTGTTAAAAGTATTGAAACGGTAATATCATCATCTGTTGGGTTTGGGTATATTGGTAATACAACGAGTCCGCTTCCTTCAATATTTTTACAAATGATATTATTTGATACGTCCACATCAAAATATCCTGAGTTGTTTACGTTACCTTCAACACAAATAAATCGTTCTGTATCATCTTGGATTGAGGAGTAGGAGGGTGGATGGGCATTGAAAATGTATATTTCCGACTCATTCTGTGCCAATTGCCCCGTCCAATTCTCCAAAATAGAGCCGTTTTCAGCTGATTTAAGGTATAAATCAGCATTCTCAATCATAACTGAACCAAGATTGGATAATTCAACGCCTACGGTTAAATATCCATTGATATCTTGCACAAATAAGGTTTGAAGTGCTAAATCCAAAAAGGCCTCTTTGATTTCATACGTATAGCTCGAGGTATCCCTACAACCGATTTCATTCGTAATAATCAATGCTACATCAATGCTAGAACCGTTTAATGATTGGTCATAGGTGATTTCATTGATTTGATTTTGATTGTATTGGAAGCCATTTCCATCTCCAAAGTCCCAAAAGGATGAATCAGCTCCCAAACTCTCATTGATGAATTGTATTGGAGTACCCGAAGTTAAATTCATCGGGTTTACGGTATAATCAGCCGAAATTTCATTTTGGACATCTATTTCGAATGTCGAATCCGAGATACATCCCTGATCACTTATCGATTCCAAATTTACCAATTGAATTCCCAAAGTTGGAAATTTAAATGCCGTATTTTGTTGATTGAAATTATACTGAAGATTGATGAGCCAATTCGTTTCAGTGAGTGAACCTTCAGGAATAGTGGAGGTATTCTCTAAACTTGTCCAAGTATTTTTACACGCAGGACCAACGTCATACACCAATACTGGTTTAGGATGTACCGTAATCAATTGTTCAAGAGTATCTACACAACCATT
>WTIB01000319.1 GCA_011522905.1 Crocinitomicaceae bacterium
ATTCTAAATAAGGCCTCGTACTGAAATGAAACTATTTTAATTATTTTCGTAATAGTAAATAACGATATGTCTAATATTTCTAATCTTCTTATAATGAGTACAAATACGGCTCTATTTTCATTTTTCTTAATCGGAAGCATCTGTTTTTCGCAAGAAAATGTTCAATCAGACGGGATACAAATAAACGTTGACAGCAGGATTGACCAATTGATTGAAATTGAAAAAAGAATAGATCAAATTCAAGGTTTCCGTCTACAGATTTGTTTTGACTCTAATAAAGACGTTATAGATGAGGCCCGTGATAAATTTCTCAAATTATACCCCTTAACAGACACCTATGTAACTTTCGAGAATCCACATTTCAACCTAAAAGTTGGAGACTTTCGAAGTAGACTTGAAGCGGAAAAAGTAAAAAGAGAATTATTCGGCGAATTTGTCATTTGTATCATTCATGAAGAGCTAATTAATCTCCCACGAATAGATTAAAAATGTCTCCAACCCTGTGCATTCAGTGTAACGGCGGTTTCATTTTTATCAATCAATAAGTTTGCGTTCGATTTATCCGTGGCAAAACCAATAATTGAGAAATTAGGGTTGTTCTTAAATTTATCAAAATCCTTCTGACTTGCAGTAAACAAGAGCTCATAATCCTCTCCTCCATTCAGGGCACAAACAAAAGGATCAATACCCAACTCTTCTGCAGTAAGAGCGCTTTTTTCCGAAATTGGCAATTTATCCGAATAGACAGAAAAACTACAATCACTTGACTTCGAAAGGTGCATCACCTCTGATGCCAATCCATCAGATACATCAATCATAGAGGTTGGAACAAAAGACATTTCCTGAAACATAGAAATGACATCCATTCTGGCAGTTGGTTGTATTTGTTTTTTTATCAACTCATCATACCCATCCAGTTTAGGCTGAATATTTGGATTAGCGTTGAAAACTCCTTTCTCTCGCTCCAAAATCTGTAGCCCCAAATACGAAGAACCCACATCACCTGATACAATGAGCAAGTCATTTTCCTTAGCACCAGACCTGTATGTAATTTTATTTTTGGCAACAGAACCTATGACAGAAATAGAAATAATTAGACCCGAATAAGAAGAAGTAGTATCACCCCCCACCAAGTCAACTGAATAATATTCGCATGCTGCATGTATTCCTGCGTACAATTCTTTTAGTGCCTCAACGGGAAACTTACTCGAAACCCCAAGAGAAACCGTAATCTGTTCCGGCATTCCATTCATTGAATAGATGTCTGAAACATTCACCGAAACCGCCTTAAACCCCAGGGACTTCAGGGGCATGTACGACAAATTAAAATGCACACCCTCTACCAACATGTCAGAGGACATCAACTTATGTTCTCCTTCTTTTGAAGACATTACAGCTGAATCATCCCCAACACCCTTGATGCTGGAATCATTTCGTAATACAAAATCAGAAGTTAATTCGTCAATGAGTCCAAACTCTCCAATGGCCTCTATTTCAATGTTTTTCTTTTCGTTGCCCATTATTTAAAGCTTAAAAAAAAGAGTGAATGCACCTGCATCCACTCTAAAATTAAAAGTTGACCCACTAGGGCTCGAACCTAGACTCTTCTGGACCAAAACCAGACGTGTTGCCAGTTACACCATGGGTCAATAAATTGATTAAAGCATCTAATCAAGCCTGCAAATTTAAGAACTTAATTTCATTAATCAATCCTGCTGCAAAAAAATTATTACTTCTAGTTTGATATTTTGACGACTGTAAATCTTTTAACTCAACGCTAATATTCGTAAATTCGCAAACTATTTAAAGAATCATAGAGAAAATGAATTACAATTTTATCAATAAAATAAATGGCTGGATAGTCTTTACTATTGCGACCATTGTATATATGCTTACCATAGAAGACACAGCCAGTTTGTGGGATTGTGGTGAATATATAACTGCGGCATACAAGCTTGAGGTTGGCCACCCTCCGGGGGCCCCACTTTTTATGATTCTCGGTCGTGTATTTTCCTTTTTTGCAGCTCCAGAAAATGTGGCATTTTACATCAATTCTCTTTCAGCGCTGTCGAGCTCTTTTACCATATTATTTATGTTTTGGTCAATAACGATGTTGTTGAAAAAACTCATTTTACAAGGGAAAAATGAACTCGAAAACCACGATAAAATTGGAATATTTGTTGCGGCCACAATCGGTTCACTTTCCTACACTTTTACGGATTCATTTTGGTTCTCAGCTGTAGAAGGCGAGGTTTATGCTATGGCATCATTGTTTACCGCTGTTATCTTTTGGGCAATTCTCAAATGGGATGAGGAAGTGGGAGAATTACAAGTAAACAGACTCTCTTCAAATGTTACTCCAAATAGGTGGTTGTTATTGATTCTCTTCCTACTCGGATTGGCCATTGGTGTTCACCTTTTAGGTATACTTGTTATTCCAGCCATAGGGTATGTAATTTATTTCAGAGTTAAAGAAACAACAACGAGCGGTTTTTTTATTGCAGGAATTCTTTCAATAGTCATTTTAGGCTTTATACAGGAAGGCGTTATTCCAGGTACCATTTCAATGGCATCAAGCTTTGAAGTAGTTTTTGTGAATAATTTAGGATTACCCTTTTACTCTGGTTCCCTATTCTTTTTTGCATTACTGATAGCCGCCTGTATATTTGGCGTTTATTATTCCCGAAAAAATAAGCAAACCCTGCTCTCAAATTCATTAATGGGTTTGGTGTTCTTGTTAATAGGCTATGGTTCTTTTGCTGTGATTGTTATTCGATCGAATGCAAATACTCCTCTAGATGAAAATAACCCTGAAAATCTTGTAACACTGCATTCCTATTTGAAAAGAGAACAGTATGGAAGCGCGCCAATATTTCGTGGACCTGATTGGAACTCAAAAGAGAATCCAAGAGATGAATACGAGGATCTTTCGCCTTACTACTTGAGAAGATGGGTTGTGGTTGATGACGAAAATGACAAAGATTTAAAGGGATTTGTAAATGAAAAGGATGCAAAGGAATGGGTTCAAAAAGAGTTTAAAG
>WTIB01000289.1:0-9233 GCA_011522905.1 Crocinitomicaceae bacterium
GCCAAATGATGTTTTAAATCGTGGTTTGGCCAATCTTGAAGTTTTAATTATTCCAGAGGGTATATTGACAGCTGAAATTTCTGAGGCAATTAGCCTTTGGGTTGATAATGGAGGTCGACTTATTCTTTTTGGATCGTCAGCTGATAATTTCATGGACGATTTTTCCATTGAGATGAATGAAATTGAAGAGAAAGAGCTAAGTGAACGAGAGGAGTTAAGTTATATGATTACAGGTGCCATATACAATTGTGAGATTGAGAATAAAAATCCCTTGTCTTTTGGTTATGATTCTTACTATACGCTACGGCAAAGTGCATCTCATTACCAATTGAAATCTGGTCATGGTGTTTTTGAGCTTGCCAAAGATGCTCAACCGATATCAGGCTTTGTTGGGTCTAGAATAAAAGATAAACAAGGGGGAGCCTTAATTGCAGGTCAGGAACGATTTGGAAATGGCACAGTCACTTATTTTATGGATAATCCATTATTTAGAGGCTTTTGGCACAGCGGATTATTGATGGTAGCAAATGCTATTTATTTGTCGAATGATTGACCTTAGATAAGACCTTTTGATCTTAAAAATTCATCTAAGGATTCCACGTCTGGAAAAAGCACATCTCTGGCTTTACTGCCCTGAAAAGGACCTATAATATTCATTGACTCTAGTTGATCCACAATTCGTCCTGCCCTGTTGTATCCCAACTTTAGTTTTCGTTGCAGCAAGCTTGCAGAACCTTGTTGATTTATGACGACCATTCTTGCGGCGTCAACGAACATTGCATCCATTTCATCCATATCCATTTCGCCTTTTCCTTCGCTTCCTTCTGGAACGTATTCAGGCAATATTAAGGCATCTGGATAAGCTCGTTGATCACCAATGAATGAACATATCTCTTCAACTTCTGGAGTATCTACAAATCCACACTGAAGTCGAATCATTTCAGACCCTGTAGAAATGAGCATATCACCACGACCAATAAGCTGGTCTGCTCCTGATCCGTCTAAAATGGTTCTAGAGTCAATTTTTGAGAGTACTCTAAAAGCAATTCTTGCGGGGAAGTTGGCTTTAATCATACCTGTGATTACATTGACTGATGGTCTTTGAGTAGCTACAATTAAATGTATTCCAATCGCTCTTGCAAGCTGAGCAATTCGAGCAATAGGATGCTCGATTTCTTTTCCTGCAGTCATTATTAAATCTGCAAATTCGTCAATAAGAACAACGATGTATGGAAGGTATCTATGTCCCTTTTCGGGATTAAGCTTTCGTTTTACAAATTTCTCATTGTATTCTTTAATTGTTCGGACTTGAGCTTCCTTAAGTAGTTCATATCTTTCGTCCATTTCAATACAAAGAGAATTGAGGGTATTTACGACTTTTGAGGTGTCAGTAATGATGGCATCCTCTTCTCCTGGTAATTTTGCAAGAAAGTGTCTTTCAATTTTATTATACAGAGTAAGTTCCACTTTTTTCGGGTCTACCAGAACAAATTTTACCTGAGATGGATGCTTTTTATATAAAATGGATACAAGAATCGCGTTTAACCCAACTGATTTACCTTGTCCAGTAGCTCCTGCGACTAGTAGGTGAGGCATTTTCGTTAGATCAAAAACATAGGTCTCATTCGTTATGGTTTTACCCATCACAATGGAAAGCTGACCATCGTGATTTTGAAATTTTTCTGATGCAATCAGAGAGCGCATGCTCACCATATCTGGACTAGAATTAGGTACTTCGATACCTATTGTTCCTTTACCTGGAATGGGAGCAATGATTCTGATTCCAAGAGCGCTCAGACTCAAGGCGATATCATCTTCTAGATTTTTAATTTTTGAAATTCGAACTCCCGGTGCGGGTACGATTTCATATAGTGTAACCGTGGGACCAACAGTTGCTTTTATTTTCGCAATATCAATTTTGTAATTTGAAAGCGTTTCTATAATTCGGTCTTTATTGCTTTCTAATTCTTCTTTATTGACAGAAACACCTCCAGATCCATATTCTTTAAGCAGGTCTACAGAAGGTAAAAGGTATCCTTCCAAATCTGCTTTAGGATCAAACTCTCCATGTTCTTCAACCAATTGTTCAGCGAGGTTTTTTTCACCGATTTCTTCGGCATCGACTGTTTCTTCTTCATCGGGTATTTCTATTTCAAATTCTTCGTTTTCATCTTTACCCTTTAATTCCTCTGTCTCATCAATTATTTCTGCGGTAGTATTTTCGTTATTTTCATCTGTGATTTCTTCACCTTCACCGAAATTCACCGTTTCGGAAATCACGTCTTCTTGAATTTCTTCCTCTTTTATGGGGTTAATGATGTGCATATTGTCATCATTCGTAACCATGGAATCCTCTTCGTTTTCGGTCTTTTCTTTTTTCGGAAATAAATAGTTGAACAAAGCTTTATAATCAGGATTAAACAACAATGTTGTAATGATATACAAAACAACCATTGTCAAGGTTATTGTGCCAATGCTACCCAATATTTGTGTAAGCCACTGATTAATATGGAAGCCAAAGCTACCAGCAACAAAATTTGTATTTTCAGAGAAATAGGCTAAAAATACTGAGCCCCATAACATATATAGTATTGTTATGGTAAAGGTTTTCCCCATAGGTAATAAATCCTTCTTATAGAGTGTTTTAACCCCTAAAAGAAAAAGCATGAAGCACAATCCAAATGATGTGATTCCGAACAAATCATACATCATGAAATGAGACATCCAGGCACCAAATTTGCCGAGCCAATTGTGAATTTGAATCTGATCTCCGCTAAATATGAAGTCAAAAAAGGAAACATTGATCAGCTTGTCCTGATCTAATTGCCATGTAAAGAGATATGATACCGAGGCGATGGTCAAAAAGAACGAAAACAAGATCAAAAAAGAGCCAACAACAGTTGCAATTTTATTGAAATCAATTTTACTTAAAAAAGAATTTCCTTTTTTGCCTTTACCTTTTTTGGAAGATTTGTTTTTGCTCTTCTTTTTATCAGTGTTTTTTTTATCTCGATTTACCGGTATGAATTCGTTCTCTTCCATTCAGTTTTGAATATCTTACGAATATAAGTTTAAGTATCCTTGAAAAAAGGAATGATGAATACATCTTTAAACACTGTTATGTTAGTTATACAAGATGTGAATTAAGAGATTAATTACTCTTCTGAGTTCATTATTTCCATAAATTCCTCCATACTGACAATTTGATAATCTTCAGGAATCATAAACATGGAAAGGGGAGGAGCATATGAATTATAAGATTCGAGCTGGTATCTATACAAACCATCTTCTAGAATCAAATAGTAAATGGTTGGAAGTCCAGGTAATTCTTCAAATGTGTTTGCATATTTAGGTGCAATTTTTTTTGAATATAGGCAAGTGAGCTCATTTTTAATTTTTGGATGTCGAAGGATGATTTTCTTGCTTTTCAAACCTCCAATATTTTTTTTAAACCCACATTTTTTCTCAAAGGAGTAAAGGCTGTCGTTCATTATACTTTCGTCTTGTTTCATTCTAATGGCGTAGCCCTTTTTATTGATGTTTAGCAATAAAATCGACTTATTCTTTGTGAGATGTTTTAAACATTCTTGGAATCCATTTTGAGCACTGAAATTGACAATTTTAAGTAAAGAATCTTTGGCATAGATAATGACCTTGGTTTCCTCATTCTCATTATTCGTAGGTTGTAATGGGTTTGAGCCAGAATCAACTTTGGTCACTTTGTAAATGAGCTCCCCTGAAAAAGGTTTTTCACTTTGTCCAAAAACCAAATGCATTGGATTAAAGAAAAAGAGAATAAAACAAGATAAGTGCCATCTATGGATCATAAGGTGAATTTAATCATGAAAAATAAATAATGGAACGTTTCTGACATTTTTATGACTTCAATAACAATGTCTTTGACATGCGAAAACTGTATACCTCCTATTTTAATGATTTTTAGTAGTTTCGTTTCCGTAAAAATTGATTTTAAAAATGGCCATGAATCTCAATGTGAATGATGAGGTTGGATTGCTAAAAACTGTGGTTTTGGGAATTGCAAATGACTTTGGAGGAACCCCTTTAGAGAGTGAATGCTATGACCCTAAGTCACTTGAAAGTGTTCAAACTGGGACATATCCAACAGAGCTGAACTTAATTTCAGAAATGGAAAAGTTTTGTAGCGTTCTTGAAAAATATGAGATTGAGGTAATCCGCCCTGAAAACATTGATGGTCTGAATCAAATTTACGCAAGAGATATTGCATTTGTAATAGAAAACAAACTACTCATTCCAAATATTATTGAAGATAGGTCAAAGGAATTAGAGGCTATTCAGTCGTTGATTGCCACTTTTAATCAAAATGATGTGGTTAAAATGCCAGATGGAGCTCGCGTTGAAGGTGGAGATGTGATATTGAAGGGAGATACCATTTTTATTGGGTATTCCAAGGATGAAGATTTCAATCTTTACAAAGTTGCCCGAACCAATATTGAAGGGGTTGAATTTATAAAGAAAACTTTTCCAAATAAAAAAGTACTCGCTTTTGAATTGAAGAAATCAGATACTGATCCAAGAAATAGTGCTTTGCATCTAGATTGTTGCTTTCAACCCATCGGAAAAAAGGGGGCGATCATATGTGAAAATGGATTTAAGAATAAAAAAGATTTTGAGTTATTGGCTAGAATGTTTGACGAGAAGGATCTTATTCGCATCGATGCCGATGATATGTATCATATGAATTCAAACATTTTTTCTATTTCGGAAAGGGTAATTGTGTCACAACCTGAATTTATAAAATTGAATAATCACTTAATGAACAAAGGATATACAGTTGAGGAGGTGCCTTACAGTCAGGTATCTAAAATGGGAGGGCTATTTCGATGTTCAACAATGCCATTAATTAGAGAATGAAACAGTCAAGCTCGCATCTTTTGATGATAGAACCGGTATCTTTTAGGTATAATGAGGTAACCGCAAAAAATAATTATTATCAGAAACACCTGAAAACTTTTTCTCCTGAAGAGGTTCAAATGAATGCCTTGAAAGAGTTTAATGCTTTTGTGAAAATATTGGAGCAAAATGGGGTTCATGTCCATGTGATTCAGGATACTATTGAACCTGATACTCCAGATTCTATATTTCCAAATAATTGGGTTTCCTTTCATCAAGATGGAAGAGTTGCACTTTATCCCATGTGTGCAGAAAATAGAAGAACGGAGAGGCGTTTTGATATTTTAGATAAGTTGAGAGAAAAAGGATTCGAAATTTCATCCGTTGTGGATTTTTCGGGATATGAAGCAGAACAACTATTTTTAGAAGGAACGGGGAGTATGATTCTGGATCGTCAAAACAAAATTTGTTATGCAGCCTTATCGATTAGAACCGATGGTGGTATTGCACAAGAATTTTGTAAAGAATTTGGATACGATTTGGTTTGCTTTACGGCTAATCAAACCCATAACGACGAAAGATTACCCATTTACCATACCAACGTAATGATGTGTATCGCAGATCGATACGCCATTGTTTGTATGGATACTATAGATGACGAAGGTGAGCGTCAGTTGGTAGAATCATCCATCAAAAAATCAGGTAAAGAGCTTATTGAAATTTCGGAAGAACAAAAAGAAAGATTTGCTGGGAATATGCTTCAGGTTGAAGGGAATCAAACTTTCCTTGTGATGTCTTCTTCTGCATATCATAGTCTAACGGAAGATCAAATTCAACAGATTGAGTCATTTAATCCAATAATTCACAGTGATTTGAATACGATTGAAGCCTGTGGTGGAGGAAGTGCCCGTTGTATGATGGCAGAAGTATTTCTTCCCAAACGGATCTAGTTTAATATTAAAATCTAATTTAAACCATTTAACTTTGAGATGGTCTAAACTAAAAATCTAATTATGAAAACTATTAACACGCTAACTAGTATATGCTTCTTAATGCTTTTTTTTCAATTCAACGCCCAGATAGACGGTGACAATCTGTTTGACTCTGATCAGGTGGTTGAAATTCAATTGGATTTCCCACAAAGTGATTATTGGGATCAGCTCGTTACCAACTACGAAAATATGGATGTGGCAGGTTCCGTATATATACCTGCAAATTTGACGATTATTGATGTTACGGGTACATACACTTTCGACAGCGTTGGGATTCGATTGAAGGGTAACTCTAGTTACATGCATCCCGGAAATAAGAAGTCATTCAAGATTGACTTTAATAAATACATCTCAGGTCAGAATTACGATGGCTTGAAAAAATTGAATTTTAGCAATGGATTTAAGGATCCCACTTTTATGCGTGAGAAAATATTCATGGACATTGCAAGAGAACATGGTGTTCCAGCTCCACGAGTCAATTATGCAAGTGTAACGTATAATGGACAAGCTTGGGGTTTTTATACAATGGTTGAGCAGATTGATGATCAGTTCTTGGATTGGAGAATGCTTAATGACGATGGGAATTTATTTAAAGCGGGTTCCAATTTTTCGGGAGGTGATGGTGAAGCGAATCTCATGTATTACGGAACGTCTCAAGCATCTTACGAGTCCTCATACGAATTGAAATCGAATGAAGATGCCAATGATTGGACAGATTTGATTGAGCTCATTGATTTCATTAACAATTCTAGTGACATAGAATTTGAAACAGAGCTTCAGAATCATTTGGATCTGGGGCCTTTCTTATCTTCTGCGGCACTCGACAATATTTTTAGTAATCTGGACAGCTATACCCAATCTGCAAGGAACTATTACATCTACCATAATTTGGGAATGGGAAAATGGCAATGGATTAAATGGGATGCAAATGAGGCATTCGGAAGCTATGGCTTCTTTGGGGGAGCGAATCCCTCGACTCTCAATATAGACTATCACTCAGAAAATAGACCTTTGCTAGAAAGAATATTTTCAAATTCAAATTTGATGGATCAATATACATCTGAGGTATGTCTTTTGATGAATACGATTTTTAATCCGGAGTATCTCAATCCAATTATTGATGATTTGAAAGCATTAATTCAGGATGAGGTATATGCGGATAACAACAAGATGTTTTCAAATAATGATTTTGACCAAAATATTGAAAATGATCTTGGTGGAGGTGGACCAGGAGGTCCCCCAGGAGGTCCAATCCAGGGCCTAAAGTCTTTTGTACAGGAAAGATATGATTATCTCACTTCTGTCGTGGATTGTGAACCTTTCTCAAGTATTCATTCGCTCACTGACAGCGATATTTCAATATATCCTAATCCAAGTGATTCGTATTTGCTTTTTAAGGGAATTAACACCTACCCAGCCTCAATTACAATTAAAGACATCAACGGTGCATTAATTCATACTGAGCAGATTTATAGTGATTCTCAAGCAATTGACGTCTCATCCATGGCTTCGCAATTGTACTTTGTTCAAGTTGAAGGTCAAGTGATGAAATTGTTTGTTCCCTAGTAAGTTATTTTTTCTTTCAGAATGAAGTAATGATTCCATCGATTTCTTCAACAACTCTTAGGGCATTTTCGCGGTTAAAAACGAGAGGAGGTTTGGTTTTGATTACACTGTCAAAAGGACCATCGGTGCTGACTAAAATGTAGTTCTTTCTAAGCTCATTTTTAATGTGTTGTGCCAAAATGGTATTTGGTTTTTCGAATTCATCAATGAGCTCAATGCCTAAAAATAAACCTGAACCTCTAACGTCACCAATGACTGCATGTTTATTTTTTAATTCTTCGAAAAGGGACTTGTAGTAATTCCCACACACTCGTGCATTTTCTTGAAGGTTTTCACTTTCAATGACCTCTAAAACAGATTTTCCAATGGCGCACGAAACTGGATTTCCACCAAAAGAGCTGAAAAATTCCACCCCCTTTTCGAAAGAATTTGAGATTTCTTCGCTTGTAATAACTGCACCCATCGGATGTCCATTACCCATTGGTTTACCAATGACAACCATATCGGGTACTACATTGTGTTCCTCGAATCCCCAGAAAACATCCCCAAGGCGTCCAAATCCGGTTTGAACTTCGTCACTGATACAAATACCTCCTTGTCTATGTATCGCGTCATAAACGGGTTTTAAATACCCTTTTGCCAATGGGACCTGGCCACCGCAGCCTACGATAGGTTCACATATAAAAGCAGCAATATTTTTTTCTGATGAATCTATTTCATTGATGGTGTCTTTTGCATACTTTGAACCACAGTCATGTCCACGATATTTACCATTGTAAGCATTTGGTAAACCTGTTTTGAGGATAAATTCTTTTTGACCCTGACCTTTGGGGTTGTTGAATTTGTAGTCACTGATATCAATTCCGGTTTGTGTATGTCCATGATACCCATGTTCTAAGACCATTATCTTTTGGCGCCCTGTATGCATTTTTGCCATTCGTATAGCAAGATCATTGGCTTCGCTGCCTGAATTCACAAAGAAAATCTTGTTCAGCTTTGAAGGGAGCTTTGATAAAAGCTTTGATGCATATTCAGGGAGAATATCATAGAGGTATCTCGTATTGGTGTTGAGCTGTGCCATTTGACGCTGACCTGCTTCTACAACAATTGGATGAGAATGTCCTACATGAGGGATGTTATTGTAGGCATCCAGATATGTATTTCCATAGGAATCATACATGTATTGAAATGCAGCCTTTTCCATAGGAATAGGCTTGTTATAGCTAACAGATAAAATTTTACTTAAGTACTTATGCCTTTCACTTAGCTTCTGCTCTTCAGATTCTTTTTTTTTTCTTTCGAAACCAATTTCTTTTCGGATGGCATCCTCAAAGGCGATTGGATTTATTTCAAGAAGTTTGTGGAGCATTTTCCATGCGTTTGCTTCACTACTTGACGCATAAATGTTTTCGGGGTCATGATTTTTTGCATGAGCTGACTGACAGACACTGATACAAAGTTTGGCCGCGATGAGATAATAGATAATTGAAATTTCTTTCTTTTCAAGAGGAACAATTTTATGATATGCACTTACGAGAGGGAGAATGCATTCAAAATAGCTTTCCTTATCATAGCAAATATAGGTAAGTGCAGTTGCCAATTCATTTATGAGAGGCGAATACACCATATCTCCAAAATCGATAAGGCCAGTCACCTCATTTTCATTGAGCAATACATTCCATTCATTCGCATCACTGTGTATGTAATTCATTCTTAGTTCTGAAGAAATTGGGATGACCTTTTGCTCAAATTGAAGCATGAAATAACGCACCAAATTTTGCTTTGAAACTTCTGGAATTTCAT
>WTIB01000289.1:9333-11654 GCA_011522905.1 Crocinitomicaceae bacterium
TTGTTTTCGGCTTCAACAAGCTCAAAATTGGATGTATTGAATGGATAGGTCTTAAAAATGAAAGCCTCTTTCTCCGTTTTGATGAGATAATTTTTGTTTTCGTAACCGTTTAGCTCTTTAATTTCAACTAATCTGATTCCGAATTCTTGTTCAATTACATCTTTCATCTTCCGAATGTAAAATAGGTTTACCTATAAAAAGCTTGATTATTTTGACTGCTTGGAGCTATTTTTATTTCGAACATAGATTAATTTATACTTGCTTTTTGAGCTTTCTCTTTGTTCAATTTCAAAGGATCCTATTGATTTTATGAGTGGTGTAAGTTTTTCAAAGCCATAATTTCTCGAGTCAAAATTGGGCTGTTTTTTTTGAATCAAACCACCAACATCTCCTAAAAATGCCCAGCCGTCATCATCTGATAAATCTGATATCGAGTTTTGAATGAGCTTGATTTCTCTTTTGGTAATCTTATCGACGCTATTCTTCGAGCTATCCTTATTTTCCTTCTTTTGCGCTTTGTTGGCAATAATTTCGATATAAATAAACTTGTCGCATGCAACAATAAATGGATTGGGTGTTTTCTTTTCACCTATCCCGATAACTTTCATGCCTGCCTCTCTAAGTCGTGTAGCCAGCTTTGTAAAATCACTATCACTTGACACCAAACAAAAACCATTGACTTTTTCTGAATATAACAGATCCATCGCATCAATGATCATTGCAGAATCTGAGGCATTTTTTCCAGAAGTATAGCTGTATTGCTGAATAGGGGTGATGGCGTTTTCAAGCAAAACGTTTTTCCATTTAGACAAACGAGGCTTCGTCCAGTCCCCATATATTCTCTTGATGGTAGGGTTTCCGTATTTTGCGATTTCTTCCATCATCTCCTGTACGTGGGCGGAAGGTATATTCTCGCCATCAATCAATACTGCTATATTCAGATTCATTTTATTTCGTGTTCTGTTACGGTATTAAATTTACCACAATCTTTGATTCCGATTACGAGGAAGATTAAGATTTTTCATAATGTTATCTGTCTCAGAAGGGTTAAGGGGTAAACACATCTAGAGAATGATAATCGTTTCTTGTAATCTTATATTTTCCCCAAGCACCTTTAGGATGTATTGCCCTGGTATTGCTGGAATGAAAGTCGTTTCAGAAATTATGCCTTCGTAGATCGTTTTGCCATTTAGTTCAGTGAGTATCGTTGTATATTCGGTTGTATTTTCATTTTTAACTATTAATCGAACCCCTGATAATCCTGGATTTGTTTCAATTTTTATGTTTTCATATGCTTCTGTAATAAGTCCAGATGAGGAACAGTCAAATTCCATAAAATCTGAAACAAATTGAGTTTGAGTTGGATTTAAACCATGTTGCGCATCTCCGCGAAGATGAACAACCTGTCCAGAAAGATAATTGTATTCAAAAACACCTGAGCTATTGATTTCCTCACCATCTCCGGAAATTATTGATCCTGTATACCCCTGACTTTTGGCCACTTCGTAAATGGAAACCTTAGCTGGAACGAAAATCGCTCCCACTGCAGGTCCACCGTCATAAGGAATAATGGGATCATTAGTATTGCATATGTTCAAGTAATGTCTTCCTGTTTCAGGAATAAATTCTGTATCGTAACCACAAAATGGTAATCCTGCTTCGGTGACACTTGAAGGACCATAAAATGACTGATTATGTAACTGCATATCCGTAAATTGAGATACAATCGCACAGAATTTATCTATCCCCTGATGGTTGTTCTCGACAAAAATTCGATTGGTCAAGGCTGCTCCATTTGAAAAACCGATAATTCGAATCATTGATGAATTAACATTGTCATATGATTCAACAGCCGTAATGAGCTCTTCAATCATTTCCATATCTGGGGCATCACTATCCTCACCACAGATATTCCAGCTATTTTCATAGCCATCAGGCGCGACTAGAATATGACAAGGAATATTGTCTTTGAAATTTGAAAGAAAAGCGGATCCGTTACCACCATTCCCGTGAAGTAGAATACATATTGGGAAACCATCTACAGGGGCGGAAACCTCTGGAACGTGGACGGAAACAGAATAGGTCCAACCTTGTGGCTCTTGCTCCCATGATTTTGTGATGTCAAGATTGGTAGCATTTGTTAGGTCCTGAGAAAAAAATAAAATAGGACAGAAGATAAAGAGCAGCAACAGATATTTCATAATTCAAATTTTAATGAAATTAATAAAATTTAAAATGCATGACTTCAATAAGGACTTGATGGATTGTTTCGCAAGGGTCTATAAACAGTAAAACGGGTTAAACTCTGAAAAGAATTATAA
>WTIB01000038.1:0-2415 GCA_011522905.1 Crocinitomicaceae bacterium
ATTTGGACCGATACCCATGAAGAAATTAAAACTGGCCTGGGGCTCTTGGTTTTCATCGAAAAACAGAGCACCTCCAAACCGTCCATCCATAAAGCTGGTAATCCCATCCTTCATAACAAGGGCTTCAATCATTGGAAGTTCATCTGGTAAGAATTCCTCAATCATAGGAATTCCTGAGTTGTTCAATTGATTAGAAATGCTTTCAGGGTAATATTTTTTTCTGAATCTTTCAATTTCTTCAACATTAATATTCGCAGCCAAAGCCCCTGCTGCTTCTCCTGAACCCAGTTTTTCGATAAGTTCCCTTGCGTTAGAGTGGAAAAAATTGAATTCATTCATTGCATCCGTATATTGAGACTTGATGATTAAATTCATTTCTCCGTTTTCAAATGCAAGGTTCATCGATGAGCTATTGATCCATTCAGAGGATTGAATGTCTGTTTGTGGATAATAATCAGGCATGTATGCTTCATACATCTTTAAAAGCTCTTTATAGTTGAAAGCCATGGTGATGTCCTTTGAATCATTAAAATGTGCCTGAATATCCGGATTGGTATTATTTGCATTCAAATTGCTCATCAGCTGATTCATTTCTTCTTGACAATTTCGCCTCACATCATCTCCGGCTGAAGTTCCTTCAATTGTACCATTACCAAATGATTTACCAATAAATTCATCCTCTGAGATAGCCGCTGCCCAGTCCTCACTTTCAATAATTGTGAAGGTTTTAGTTTTAGTTTCAACAAATCCAGGATTATTCTCTTTTAGGGTTTTTATGAATTTCTCTTGATTTTTCACTTTGCCAAAAAAGATCACATTAGGCATTACTTTGAATGGAAGGCTCTCATCTACTTCCTCGTATTGAACTGCATAATACATGGGTACAGCCATATCCATGTATTCTGCGGATTTTTCCATATCCTTAAGCGTAGATTTCATGACCGCAGTTTCTCCCAGCTCAGAATTTACGATGCCCTTGGTAAGTAGCTGATTCATTTTTACAGAACCATATGCAACGATGTTTTCTTGACTAGAAATTAAGCTAACCGCATTCTTTTGAAATGAATTATCGGTAGGGACATCGAAATTACTCTTCTTTTTAGTTTCTTTTTCTTTTTCTTCTTCAGAGCAGGAGAAAGCCAGTAATAACAACAGAGGGAACAGCAAAATTTTAGACATCGTATTTTTTTTGTTTAAAGAGAAACTAAAATAGTAAGAAATTGTTAATACTCTTGTGTAAATTTGAATATGCATTTCATTGAACCCTTTTATAATTGGCGTGGATATTATATCGCATCCGAAGATGGGGATTCCCCATTCTATGAACGGGAGTACAGTGAATTTGAATTTGACAAGCGCATCTACAACTATTTGATTCACCCTCAGTGGGATCATTTTGGCTCGACCACCTTATTTTTAAAGGTGTTATATAGCGATTATGATTCAGGATACAGCATTATAGAATTTATTGGTGAATGGAATGACGCTATAGAAAATGACATCATGGTATTGAAACGTGATGTGATTGAGCCTATGATGAACAATGGTATCCATAAATTCATTCTGATAGGTGAAAATGTTTTGAATTTTCATTCATCTGATGATTGCTACTACGAAGAATGGTTTGAGGAAGTAGAGGAGGGCTGGATTGCGACGATTAACTTTCATGAGCATGTAGTCAAAGAATTTATAGCTGCAAATATTGACCAATACTTCGTTTTCGGAGGTGAGCTTGAAGAAATTGAATGGCGAACCTATTTGCCTACAAATTTATTTGCTAAAGTAGAATCTTTGGTCAATAAAAGAATTGGGTCACCTTACTAGACTAACCAGCAAGCGCTTTCATCATAATTGTACAGACAATAGCTCCAAAGGTCCCTACTGCATATCCCAGAACAGCCAACAATACGCCTACAGGTGCCAATGATGGACTAAACGCTCCAGCAACAATAGGAGCAGAGGCAGCTCCTCCAACATTGGCTTGACTACCAACAGCAACATAGAAGAACGGTGCCTTGATGATTTTTGCTACTATAAAAAGAAAAAGGGCATGCACGGTAATCCAAATAAGTCCGATAGATAATAGAAACTTAAATACACCCCAATTGGCAATGAGCTCCATGATATCCATTTTCATTCCAATGGTGGCAACGAGGACATATAAGAATACGCTTCCCATTTTAGATGCACCAACACCTTCAAATTCTCTGTATTTTGTAAAAGAAAGACCAACACCAAAAACGGTTGCTAGAACCACAAGCCAGAAGAACTCACTACCAAATGAAACCATCAATTTTGCTGCTTTCTGATTTGACATTCCCTCAAGGGCTTCCTTTATGTATGGTGAGATGTAATCAGCCCCAAAATGCGCCAAACCTACCATGAAAAAAGCAACTCCAAGCATATAAATCATAT
>WTIB01000038.1:2515-4325 GCA_011522905.1 Crocinitomicaceae bacterium
ACAAAGACATCTACAACAATCATTGCTGAAAACATTTGATCACTAGCGCCATATATCTCTTTCATTGCAGTTTGATTAGCTCCTCCTCCAATCCATGAGCCAGCAACCGTAGATAAGCCTCTCCAGATTTCATCATTGAGGACATCAGGCGATATTAAAGAAACAATCCATAAGGCAAACGGTCCACCAAGTACAATACCAATGGTAGCTGTAAAAAACATAATGATGGCTTTCGAGCCAAGTCTTTTAATTGCGGGAATATCGATACTCAGACACAACAAAACCAAACTTGCTGGTAGTAAATATCTTGAGGCGATGAAATACAGATTGGACTCCTCAGAAGAGATGATTCCCATTGAATTTAATCCCGCAGGAATAAAATAACACAATAAAAGTGCAGGTACTACTTTGTAAAATTTCTTGAAATAAGTCCTTTCGCTATTCGCTGATTTGAAAACCATAAAAAGTACAATCATCAGAATACCAAATACCGTTGCATCATTTGAAAACCATGGGGGAGAGGATTTGACTTTAATGGTTTTGCTAATGGATTCTTTTCCTTTTATAAGGGTAATCGTATGATCCCCACGTTCAAGATTCTTTATATAAATATCTCGATTGGAATTCAGGTTGGTTTTTTTTCCGTCAAAATGAATTTCGTAATCATATAGCGTATCAAAGTTGATTCGTAAACTTGGATGCTCAGAGGCGTAATAAAGCTCTTCTAATTCCTCGAAGCTTACAGCTGTGATAGACGTGTCAATATTTTTATTGTGCACCATCTCAATGTGCGTTTGAGATTCTGATGTAAAAGCAAAAAGCACAAGAATGAATGATATAAATATTGTTTTCATTTGAGTGTATTTCAGAAGTTATATAATTAAAAAAGGCTGCCGAAAGCAGCCTTTTAAATAGCTAATTATTTTTAGTTAATTCCGTGCATCCATTTTTTAAGAGGACGTCCAATTACGAATAATAAAAGACCGCATGCAACGGCAATAAAGCCAAGCATTTCAAATACGCCTAATCCTTTCTTTAAGGATTCGCTTTTTATCGCATTGATAACTGGAGTTCCAGGTGTGTTTTTTGAAAGTTCTGCCAGCTTTGCTTCAGTTACTGTGTCAGACATAATCACGTCTTTTTCGTAGGATAAGAAATCGACTTTTGCAGCTTTCAGTTCTTTTTCTTTTTTACTCCCTTTGTAGCTTTCGGCTGCTTTCAATCGTTCAGAAATATAAACGGTTGATTTGGCATAACCCTTTTCACTTTTCGCATTTAATTCAGCGATAAAAGTGGAATCAGTTAGCACGCTCTCAACAGAACCTTCTTCCAATTTATTTTTGAAATCATCTGTCAAAAGCAAGGCTTTGATGTCTTTATCCATTTTTGCATTCTTAAAGGACTCACTTTCTACAATGGTTTTCTCATTGACCGTAGTAAGCTTTGCAATATGCTTACCTCCCTGATGGGCCAAAGAAGAAGACAATAACCAAATCCCCATTAAAAACCCAACCATGTGTCGCGGAGATAATTTAGTTACCAATGATAAACCTACGGGTGAAAGTGTAAGCTCACCAATGGTGTGTAAGAGGTATAAAAACACCATAAAAATAGCAGGTATCATTCCAGCACTTGCCGATCCTCCTCCAACATTAAGGGCGAGGAATCCCATACCCAAAAGCACCAAACCAAATCCAAATTTATAAGGTGCTGCAGGTTCTCTATTCATGTTTGATAATTTGATCCATATCCATGAGAATATAGGGGCAAACAACATAATGAACAATGGATTGAAAGATTGGAAAAAAGT
>WTIB01000038.1:4425-7054 GCA_011522905.1 Crocinitomicaceae bacterium
AGAATATAGGGGCAAACAACATAATGAACAATGGATTGAAAGATTGGAAAAAAGTTGTTTTTATCTCATATCCAAATAAAGAACGGTCTACGTTTCTTGCCGTAAACAAGCTCAATGCTGAGCCAGCAAGTTCGAAGAAAGTCCAAAATACAGTTGTAAAAAAGAGTAAAACAGCGATTACCCATATACGCTGTTTGGCCACGATTTCCATTTTACTTGCCTCATAGAGCAGGTATCCAATGACTCCAACAGCGAGTATGGTCAAAATAACATCAACAATATCATTATACACGATTAATGTTGAAGCCAAAACGATCATAATCACAGTGGCCACAAGAGGGAAGATTTTATTCGATATGCCAGGTATAATCGGTTTTTCCATTTTTACGTCAGGTCCCATTCCTACCTCATTGTATACGCCTTGTTTTTGTCCCCAAACAAATACGATATATCCGATTGCCATTCCAACTCCTGCTGCTAAGAATCCATACTGCCATCCTTCATTTTCTCCAATTGCACCACAAGTTAAAGGAGCGAGAAATGCTCCCATGTTAATTCCCATATAGAAAAGGGTAAAGGCTCCGTCTCTTCTTTTATCTCCCTCCTCATAAAAACGACCAATCATACTTGATATATTGGGTTTGAAGAACCCATTACCCACAACAAGAACAGCTAATCCAAGATAAAAAAGTAACTCGTTTTCATTTCCGCCTAAGAACAAGGTGAATTGACCAATTGCCATTAATATAGCTCCCCAAACGATCGCTTTTCTAAACCCTACCAATTTATCGGCAAAGAAACCACCAACAAGTGGTGTGAGATATACTAATGCTCCATATGCACCATATATTCCATATGCTTTCGCATCATCGAAAGCAAAACCACCATCCATGATTCCGGCAGTCATATATAAAATAAGAAGTGCTCGCATTCCATAATAGCTGAAGCGTTCCCATAGCTCTACCATGAAGAGTGTAAATAAAGCCTTTGGGTGTATTTTTCGATTTGAAAAGATTACAAAAGCTACCCAAACGGCAACTCCAGCCCAAGCCAATAACATTAATTGATAATCCGGATTCATTCTTTAATTTTTAAGATTAAGGCTCGAATTTACTAAAAAAAAATTCGAGCAAACATATAATTGCGCTATTTGTTCATGTAAAAATGGATTCTAAAATAAAATCGTCATATTTGTGCTACTCAAATTTCCGATGCTGGAGATTTTAGAATTAAAAAACTCAAAAGCTGATTCTTATGAAAAAACCTATTTTATTTTTTATGTCTTTGGTGTTATCAGGCGCCATTTTTTCTCAAACTTTTTCTGATGATTTTGAATCCTATACTGTGGGCTCCTATTTAGGGAGCAGCTCACCTGATTGGACGACTTGGAGTGGAGTAGAGGGAGGTGCAGAAGATGTAATGATTACAAACAATAATGCAAGTAGTGGAACCCAATCGATTTATTTTTCCTCAACCTCTGGTAATGGAGGACCTGAGGATGTTGTTCTTCCTTTTGATCAGGTATACAATTCAGGTAATTTCTCTATTGAAGCCAATTTCTTCATTGAGGCGGGAAAAGGGGCCTATTTTAATCTTCAGGGTACCTTAATTGTTGCTCAAGTATGGGCCATGGATTGCTATATGCTTCAAGATGGAACATTAAAATTATCTAATCAGGGGACTCCCTATTTAACAGCCAATTATCCAAGTGCTCAGTGGTTTAATATGCGAATCGAAATGGATTTGACCTCAAATGTTTGGGAGCTATTTATTGATAATGTATCTCAGGGAACTTTTTCAAATCCAACGGGTCAAATAGGAATTCTAGATTTATATCCGGTCAATCCAACCAGTCAAGGTGGAAACGGTATTTCTGGTTTTTATGTTGATGATATAAGCTATACGCACATACCTGCGAATCTTCCGAATTTAAATGGTGGAGTTACATTTATCTCTCAAATTAATGGTATTTCTGGTTTAAGCTATGATGTTACGGCAACAGTAAGAAACTTAGGATCAACTGCTATTAATTCTTTTGATTTAACCTACAATTACGACGGCAATAATGTAACAGAAAACATTACCGGTTTAAACCTTCTTTCTTTAGATACTTATGAACATACTTTTGCCACACAATTAACGCCTATTCTCGGTAACAATGATTTAACAGTAACTATTTCAAATGTGAATGGCTCTGGAACTGATGATGATTCTTCTGACGATTCTAAAGTAATCAGTATAGATCCAATAGTTCCAGCTACTGGTAAGGTAGTTGTGGGAGAAGAAGCAACAGGAACGTGGTGTCAGTGGTGCCCGAGAGGTGCTGTATACATGGATTTGTTCGAGGAAACATACGGTGATTACTGGATTGGAATAGCGGTTCATAATGGAGACCCTATGGCTGACCCCGTATATGACGCTGGTATGGGTGCTTTAATTGGAGGGTATCCGAGTGCGGTTGTTGATAGGGGAACTGATGTTGATCCTTCAGCTATGAATGCAGATTTTCTAGATCGCTTGCAAACAGAACCTGCAGCGGTGCTTCTCAATGGAGCAAATTGGGATCCAGTAACAAGAGTGTTAGAGGTTTCAGTGAAAACTACATTTTCTCAAAATGCATCAAATAACT
>WTIB01000038.1:7154-11644 GCA_011522905.1 Crocinitomicaceae bacterium
AGAGTGTTAGAGGTTTCAGTGAAAACTACATTTTCTCAAAATGCATCAAATAACTATAAAATTGCTTGTGCGTTAACTGAAGATAATGTAACGGGAACATCATCAGGATACAATCAATCTAATGCATATGCTGGTGGAGGAAATGGAGTAATGGGAGGATATGAATCATTACCGAATCCTGTTCCTGCAGCGCAGATGATATACGACCATGTAGCTAGAGCCATTTCGCCAAGCTTTGAAGGCTCTTCAGCAAGTTTGCCAGGAACAATTAATGCTGGTGAAAGTCACATCTCAAATTTTTCTTTTACCCTGCCTGCGGATTGGGATGAGAATAACATGCATATCATTGGATTATTGATTGATCCTTCAGGCCGTATAGATAATGCAGCGTCAACTTCCATTTCAGAGGCTGTCGCTAATGGATTTGAAGTAGGCCCTAATTTGAGTATAACAGAGTTCTTCGATAATAATATTGATGATGAGCTTAGGGTGTATCCAAATCCGGTATCTGATATTCTAAATGTATCTATTATATCGCCGGATGCTGTAGAAAATACGATTTCGATATACAATCACGCTGGTCAACTCATAAGAACATTTGATGTCAATGTAACAAGTGGGGCATGGAATTTCAATATTGATGTTTCGAAATACGCAAAAGGACTGTATTCGATTGAATACAGGAATAAAAAAGCAACAACCATTAAAAAGTTTGTTGTGCAATAGATATGAGAATTTTACAGAAAGCCACTTCGGTGGCTTTTTTTATGCTATAATTTTAACGACTCCCTTGATGGCTTCCGCGGTCCTTTTAACCTCATTCAAGGAGGCTCCTGTAATTGTAATGTGTCCCATCTTTCTCATTGGCTTTGTGATTTCTTTTCCATACAAATGCGGATAAACGCCGCTAAATTTGAGTAATTCGTCAAGGCCCTCGTATTTTGCGGTTCCTGTATAACCTTTTTCTCCAAGTAGGTTAATCATTGCTCCTGCTTGTACCAAAGAGGTATCCCCTAAGGGAAGTCCGATGACCGACCTCAAATGTTGTGCAAATTGTGATGTTTTACAACATTCTATTGTATGATGACCACTATTATGTGGTCTTGGCGCAATTTCATTGACAAGAATTTCACCTGATTTTGTCAAAAACATTTCTACAGCAAGTATACCAACCATATCCAGTTTATTGATAACATCAGAGGCAATTTCCTTTGCTTTTTGTTCAATATCAGCAGATATTTCAGCAGGAGAAAACAAAAACTCAACAAGATGTGCTTCAGGGTTAAACTCGCATTCGACAGATGGAAAAGTACTTATTTCACCGCCCTTATTTCTTGCAACAATAATTGAAATTTCTTTTTCAAAATCAACCAGCTCCTCTATCAAATGAGCATCCTCAAAAGAGTTACTCGAATCTTTTAGTATTTGCACCCCTTTCCCATCATAGCCACCCGTTCTCAACTTTTGAACTGCAGGGTAATTAATATTTGCATTGATTAATGCCTCTTTATTTTCGTATAAAGTAAAAGATGAGGTTGGGATATGGTGTTCCTTATAAAACTCTTTTTGGGTCCCTTTATCTTTGATTATTCTTAAAACTCGTGGCTGAGGATATACAGGGATTCCACTTTTCTCTAGTGTCTCCAGTGCCTCAATATTTACATTCTCTATTTCTACAGTAATCAGGCTTTTGTCCTTTCCGAATTCGATAACTGCATCGTAATCTGTTAATGGTGCACAAGTAAAAGATTGAGCAATAGAGGAACAGGGTGCATTTTTATCTGGATCCAAAATGTGGATGTGAAGATTAAGATTTGTGGCTTCTTGTATTAACATTCTACCTAACTGACCACCACCAAGAACTCCTATTTTGAATTCTTTACTGTTCCAATTTTTATTCATGAAACAAAGATACAGCTATCCCTCTTATATTTTCATCTTAGGCCTTAAAATCGTACATTTGCATCCCAAATGACGAAAGAAATTCATCTTAAAGACAAAACCTTTGTCCCATACATTAGTGAGGATAAAATCCTTTCTCGAATCAAAGAGTTAGGACAGGAATTACGCTTAGATTATGGTACGGAAAACATTTTGTTTTTATCTGTACTCAACGGTTCTTTTATGTTTACCTCAGATTTAATGAAAGAAGTGACAGGTGAAGTTGAACTTTCTTTTATTAAGCTATCCTCTTATGTAGGAACCTCAACAACAGGAGAAGTGCACGAATTGATAGGATTGAACCAGGATATTGAAGGAAAAAAGATTGTGATTTTGGAAGATATTGTGGATACTGGATTGACTGTCGATCGTGTAAGGACGATGCTCAAAATGCAAAATCCAAGTTCAGTTGAGGTATGTACTTTATTATACAAGCCAGATGCTTTTAAAGGAGATTCAGCTCCAAAGTATTTTGGATTCGAAATTCCTAATAAATTTGTAGTTGGTTATGGATTGGACTATGATCAACTTGGAAGAAATTTAAAGGAGATATATCAATTAAAGGAATAATTTTATGTTAAATATTGTATTGTTTGGCCCTCCGGGAGCCGGAAAGGGCACTCAATCGGAAAGACTTATCGAAAAGTACAATCTGGTACATCTTTCGACAGGTGACATTTTCAGGGCAAATATTAAAGGAGAAACAGAGCTTGGAAAGCTTGCCAAAAGCTATATGGACAAAGGACAGCTCGTTCCTGATTCGGTTACGATTGACCTTTTGCGTTCAGAAGTTGAAAAATATAAAGATCCTAAGGGATTTATTTTTGATGGTTTTCCCAGAACAAATACTCAGGCAAATGCCCTTGATTCTTTTTTATCGTCCATAAATACTTCGATTACAATGATGCTTTCTTTAGATGTCGATGAAGAAGAGCTAAAAAGTAGATTATTGAAAAGAGCAGAAACCAGTGGTAGAGCGGATGATGCAAACCCAGAAATCATTGAAAATCGAATTGCTGTTTATAAAAAGGAAACGGCTCCTGTAAAATCATTTTATGCTGAGCAAAATAAATTTCACGGAATTGATGGAATGGGTTCAGTAGATGATATTACACAAAGGCTCTTTGATTCCATTGATGCAAATTAAATTTTAAATGGCTTCCGATAATTTTGTTGATTATGTGAAAATCCATGTCAAATCAGGCAATGGAGGTGGCGGGTCAACGCATTTCAGAAGAGAAAAGTATATACCCAAAGGTGGTCCTGATGGTGGTGATGGTGGTCGTGGAGGGCACGTAATACTTCGAGGGAACAAGCAGCTTTGGACTTTATTACACCTTAAGTTTAAAAAGCACATTAAAGCGGAGCATGGGGCACATGGCTCTAGTAATTTGAAAACGGGTTCTCAAGGAAAAGATGTATATATCGATGTTCCATTGGGTACCATTGTAAGAGATGATGAGTCTGAAGAGGTACTCTTTGAAATAACGGATGATGGTGAAGAAAAAATTCTTCAAAAAGGGGGTAGAGGTGGACTTGGAAATAATCATTTTAAATCTTCAACAAATCAAACTCCAAGACATGCTCAGCCAGGTGAAGAGGGTAGTGAAGGATGGAAAATATTAGAGCTTAAAATTCTTGCAGATGTCGGTTTGGTAGGCTTTCCTAATGCAGGAAAGAGTACCTTGCTTTCCGTAGTATCTGCTGCTAAACCTGAGATTGCTGACTATCCATTTACAACGCTTAGGCCGAATCTAGGAATTGTTTCTTATCGAGATTATCGATCTTTTGTAATGGCGGATATTCCAGGAATTATTAAAGGAGCATCTGAAGGCAAGGGTTTAGGTTATCGATTTTTGAGACACATTGAGAGGAACTCTGTACTTCTCTTTATGATTCCTGCGGACTGTGACCATATTGCAAGTGAATACGAAATCCTTAAAAATGAACTAGAGGCTTATAATCCTGAGCTCATGCATAAGGACAGTGTGTTGGTCATCAGTAAGTCAGATATGCTGGACGACGAATTGAAGCAGGAATTAGATCTCGAATTAAAGGAAGAGCTTGAAGGTGTGCCTTATTTATATATTTCCTCTGTGGCACAAACAGGACTATTGGAGCTTAAAGATGAAATCTGGAAATTGATTGAACATGATTGATTTTCTTGAATCCGTAGATCACACACTCATACAAACTATAAATGGCTGTAATTCAGAATGGATGGATCAATTCATGTGGTTTTTTTCAGGTCCATTTATTGTGATTCCAATTGTATTATTGATTTCATGGACCTTGTATAAATCCTATTCTTCAAAAGAATCAGGATGGATTCTTTTCGGAATAATAATCACAATTGCGCTTGCAGATTTGAGTTCAGTTTATCTCTTTAAGGAGGTCTTTATGCGCTACCGTCCCTCACATCACATTGAGCTATCTCAACAGCTTCATTTTTATCAATTGGATAACGGAGATTTATATAAAGGGGGAAAGTATGGGTTTGTCTCCTCTCATGCGGCTAATTATTTTGCTTTACTGGTGCTGGTATACGG
>WTIB01000205.1 GCA_011522905.1 Crocinitomicaceae bacterium
CTATGTATTCAGAGGAATTCGATAAAATCATTCATTACAGAAGAAGTAATAGATCATTTGATCCGAAAATTGAGGTTAAAGATGAGGTCATTGAGAGGAGTTTAAAAAGAGCCATTTTAGCACCCAATAGTAGCAACATGCAGCTTTGGGAGTTTTATTGGATAAAGTCTACTGAAGAGCTAGCCAGGCTAACTCCTTTATGTCTAAACCAATCTGCAGCAAAAACTGCAAAGCATATGGTTGTTTTTGTTACCCGAAAAGACCTCTGGAAAGCAAGAGCTAAATGGAACTACGACATCATCAAAAAAACCATAAATGGAGAGCCCAGTAAATTACAAAAAAGGGGCTTATCCTACTACAAAAAACTGATTCCTTTGGTATATATGAATGATCCATTTTTTATTTTATCGTCAATACGAAAAAGCATTAGTTTTTTTGGGGGAATCAGAAAACCTTTTTACAGACTTGGAGGGAAGAGTGAGCAACGCATTGTTGTTCACAAATCTTGTGCCCTGGCGGCCCAAAACTTTATGTTATCTGTTTCAGCTGAAGGCTTCCATTCCTGCCCCATGGAAGGATTCGATAAAAGGCGTGTAAAAAAAATGCTCAAGCTTCCATACGGAGCTGAAATCAATATGATTGTTTCAGTAGGTAAAGGCACTGAAAAAGGTGTTTGGGGTCCACGATACCGTGTTCCTTACGACGAAGTTGTATTTAAGCGTTAGCTTACTCCTCCTTCTTTTTCGAGCTGGTCTTTTTGGGCTTAGAATCTTTCTGATGAATAACATCTAATCCATCTTTCGAAGAATTCAAATCTAAAGTGATTTTCTCACCTTCCTTAAAATTGGCCTTTATGATTTCCTCAGCCAAAGGATCCTCAATGAATTTTTGAATCGCACGTTTCAGAGGTCTTGCACCAAATTTTTCATCATAACCGTTGTCCACAATAAAGTCCTTTGCTTTTTGAGTCAAAACAACATCAAATCCGAGAGATAATATACGCTCATATAGTTTCTTTAGCTCAATATCGATAATTAAATGAATTTCCTTTCTACCAAGAGACTTGAACATAATCATATCATCAATTCTATTCAAAAATTCGGGTGAAAATGCCTTTCTCAATGCTTTCTGTATCACAGACTTTACATTTTCGTCTTTTGAATCTTGCTGAGCTTGAGTACCGAAACCAACACCAGTTCCAAAGTCTGCAAGCTGTCGAGCTCCGATATTTGAAGTCATGATTAATATGGTGTTCTTGAAATCAATTTTACGGCCCAATCCATCCGTCATGTGTCCATCGTCTAATACCTGTAAAAGTAAATTAAAGATATCTGGATGCGCCTTTTCTATTTCATCAAGTAAAACTATTGCATATGGCTTCCTTCTCACTTTTTCAGTAAGCTGCCCTCCTTCTTCATATCCAACATATCCCGGAGGTGCTCCAACCAATCTTGATATCGAAAATTTCTCCATGTATTCTGACATATCAATACGAATCAAAGCTTCCTCGGTGTCAAAAAGATTTTTTGCTAAGACCTTTGCAAGCTGAGTTTTACCTACTCCAGTAGGTCCCAAGAAGAAAAATGAACCCATAGGCTTGTTAGGATCTTTTAGCCCTGCTCTATTTCGCTGAATAGCCTTAACCACTTTTTCTATGGCTTCATCTTGTCCAATCACATTTTCTCTAATAGAATCTGCCATTACAACGAGCTTTCCTGTTTCTGATTGAGAAACCTTTGTTACAGGTATTCCACACATCATCGAAACCACCTCCGCTACATTCTCCTCCGTAACTGTGATTTTATTCGTTTTGGATTCTTCCTCCCATTTCGTTTTTGCCTCTTCAAGCTGCTCAAGTAGTTTGCGTTCACTATCTCTTAGCTCCGCAGCCTTTTCATATTGCTGAGAACGAATTACCTCCGCTTTTTGATCTTTGAGCTCTTCAACCTTATTTTCAATTTCAGTAATTTCTTTAGGCACGTTAATATTCGTAATATGAACCCGTGAGCCTACCTCATCCAAGGCATCAATTGCCTTGTCAGGTAAATGCCTGTCAGTAATATAGCGTTCGGTGAGTTTAACGCAAGAGAGAATCGCTTCGTCTGTGTAGCGCACGGAATGGTGATCTTCATAGCGCTCTTTTATATTCATTAAAATTTGAACTGTTTCCTCTTGATTCGTAGGTTCGATAATTACTTTTTGAAAACGTCTTTCCAACGCCCCATCCTTTTCTATGTGCTGTCTGTATTCATCTAAAGTAGTTGCTCCAATGGCTTGCAGTTCACCTCGCGCTAAGGCCGGCTTAAACATATTTGAAGCATCCAACGAACCACTGGCACCTCCAGCTCCGATAATGGTATGGATTTCATCAATGAATAAAATTATATCAGGATTCTTTTCGATTTCCTGCATTACGGCTTTCATTCGCTCCTCAAACTGACCGCGGTATTTTGTACCCGCCACCAACGAGGCCAAATCCAATGAAATGATTCTTTTGTTGAATAAAACTCTCGAAACTTTTCTTTGAACAATTCGCAATGCTAGTCCTTCAGCAATTGCACTTTTCCCAACTCCTGGCTCACCAATAAGAATAGGATTGTTCTTTTTCCTTCTTGAAAGTATTTGACTAACCCTTTCAATCTCTTTTTCACGTCCTACAATTGGGTCTAACTTACCAACCTCGGCCATTTTCGTTAAATCCCGACCAAAATTGTCTAAAACTGGCGTTTTGGACTTTGGATCTGTTGACTTCTTCGAAGACGAGGATGAAAATGGTTCATCTTCCTCACTACTACTTCCTGGAAACTCTGATTTAGGGTCTTTTCTTTCCTCTATAAGAAGCTCGTATTCCGCTCTTGCATTTTCGTACATAATTCCGTATTTGTTCAATATTTTACACGCTGCACAGTCCTCATATCTCAAAATCGTCAACAAGATATGTTCGGTACCAATAATCGAACACTTAAATTGCTTGGCCTCGAGGTAGGATTGTTTGATGATATTTTCTGTTTGTTTCAATAAGGGCAAATTGGTGTTTTCGATTTGTGCAACCGCTGACTTACCCAATAAAACATCTATTTCTGTTTTGATTTGCTTCAAATCAAGCTGAAATTCTTGAATGATATTCACCGCAGTCCCTTCGTTCAACTTAATCAAGCCTAACAAAAGGTGCTCAGCACTCACAAATTCGTTACGCAAACGAAATGCTTCTTGCCTACTGTAAGACATTAAATCTTTGACTCTTGGTGAAAATTTCGCTTCCATTATTTCAAAAGATTGAAGTATGACACAAATATAATATGAAAATTTTGCGATAGCCTTGTATTTATTCACAATTTATCACCAAATATTGTTAGTAAAAACATGATTTTAACCTTAATTAAGGCGCTCTAATTGATTATTTTTGATACTCTTTGAAAAGAGCAATAAATAAAAGTTAATTTTTAGATTGAAAATATGGCTGAAGGAGAAAAAATAATTCAGATTAACATTGAGGATGAAATGAAATCCGCTTACATCGATTATTCGATGTCGGTAATTGTTTCAAGAGCACTTCCTGATGTACGTGATGGTTTTAAACCTGTGCACAGAAGGGTTTTATATGGAATGCAGGACTTGGGGGTTTATTCTAACAAACCCTACAAGAAGTCGGCAAGGATTGTGGGTGAGGTATTGGGTAAGTATCATCCCCATGGAGATAGCTCTGTATACGATACAATGGTCAGAATGGCACAAGAGTGGTCCCTAAGATATCCACTGGTTGACGGCCAAGGTAATTTTGGATCAGTTGATGGTGACAGTCCTGCAGCAATGAGATATACCGAAGCTAGATTGAAGAAGATTTCTGAAGAAATGCTCAACGACCTAGACAAAGACACGGTAGATTTTCGACCTAATTTTGACGACAGCTTAAACGAGCCTGAGGTTCTTCCGACCAAAATTCCAAATCTTTTGGTAAATGGCGCTTCAGGTATAGCAGTTGGAATGGCTACCAACATGGCACCTCACAATCTATCTGAGGTTATTGATGGTTGTATAGCCTACATCGAAAACAAGAATATTGAAGTAGAGGAATTATTAAATCATGTCAAAGCACCCGATTTCCCTACAGGGGGAATAATATATGGTTACGAAGGTGTAAGAGATGCTTTCTTAACCGGTAAAGGCCGAGTTGTGATGAGGGGTAAAGCGGAAATTGAAGACGTTAATGGTAGGGAAACCATTATAGTTAGTGAAATCCCATACCAAGTAAATAAGGCAGATTTAATTCGTAAAACAGCTGAATTAGTCAACGATAAAAAAATTGAAGGTATTTCAGATTTGAGAGATGAGTCTGATCGAAATGGAATGCGCATTGTTTTCGAAATAAAGCGTGACGCTATTGCAAATGTTGTATTAAATAAATTATACAAATACACCGCTCTACAGACCTCATTTTCAGTTAATAACATTTGTCTAGTAAATGGAAGGCCTGAACTCCTAAACCTGAAGAGTTTGATTTCTAATTTTGTAGATTTCAGACATGAAGTTGTTGTAAGGAGGACCAAATTCGAACTCCGAAAAGCCGAAGAAAGAGCTCATATATTGGAAGGATTAATCATCGCATCTGACAATATAGATGAAGTAATAGAAATTATTAGAGCCTCTTCAAGCCCTGATGAGGCAAGAGAGAAATTAGCAAGTAGATTTGGATTATCTGAAATTCAGACTAGAGCGATCGTCGATATGAGACTTCGTGCGCTTACAGGTTTAGAACAGGATAAATTAAGAGCTGAATTTGAAGATTTAATGAAGCTAATTGCTGATTTAAAGGACATACTTGATAAGGAAGACCGAAGAATGAAGATCATTAAAGATGAACTTATCGAGGTAAAAGAAAAATATGGAGATGAAAGAAGGTCAATCATCGAATATAGCGCAAGTGAAATGAGAATTGAAGACCTTATTGCTGATGAAGAGGTCGTTGTAACTATATCACATGCGGGTTATATTAAAAGGACCAATTTAGCAGAGTACAAAGTTCAGAACAGAGGCGGTATGGGCTCTAAAGGTTCTTCAACAAGAGACAAAGACTTCCTTGAACATTTATTCATAGCGACAAATCACAATTACCTACTGATATTCACAGAAAAAGGACGATGTTTTTGGATGCGTGTATTCGAAATACCAGAGGGTAATAAAATTGCCAAGGGAAGGGCGATTCAAAACCTAATAAACATACCGCAAGATGATAAAGTAAAGGCCTATGTGAAAGTTCAGGACATTACGGATACGGAATACATCAATAACAACTTTATTGTGATGTGTACCAAATCTGGAATTATAAAGAAAACGTCTTTAGAAGCATACTCAAGACCAAGAACAAATGGTATAAATGCAATAACCATTAGAGAGAATGACGAATTGCTAGAAGCAAAACTTACCAATGGGAATAATGAAATTGTATTGGCATCAAGTTCAGGTAGAGCCATCCGTTTCAATGAAAAAACCGTAAGACCAATGGGTAGAAATGCTTCAGGTGTAAGAGGTATTAAAATTGATAATAGCACGGAAGAAGTCGTTGGAATGATATGCGTTGAGGATGTTTATTCTACAATATTGGTCGTTTCTAGAAAAGGCTACGGAAAACGTACCTATTTGAATGATCCTGAAGATCATGAACCAGTATATAGAATTACCAATCGAGGAGGTAAAGGAGTAAAAACATTAAACATCACAGAAAAAACTGGAAAGCTTTTATCCATTAAGAATATAGTTGATGAGGATGATTTAATGATTATAACAAAAAGCGGTGTAACGATTCGAATGAATGTTGATGGCATAAGAACCATGGGTAGAGCAACTCAAGGAGTTAGACTCATCAACTTAAAAGGAACATCCGAAATTGCAGCAATTGCACGTGTTCCAAGAGGAGATGAGGATGAAGAAACCACTGAATCAGAGGAGCTTGAGGGCAATTCGGAAAACAATGACGCTGATTCTGAAGCATAGTCATTACATTTTGGCACAAGATTTGAAACAGGCACATTTATAATTTAATAACATGAAAAAAATAAATTACATTTTAAGTATTCTATGCATTATGACCATAGGATATGTCTCAGCACAGAAAACCAATATAACTGATGCAGCAGTTCTCATGAAAAAGTACAATCCAATGGGTGGTGAAAAATCCGTTAAACTTGTAAATGAAGCAAAAGGATTCATTGACAAAGCAGCAGCACACCCAGAAACCTCTGAAAGTATGAAAATGCATTATTATAGAGGAATGATTTATTTCGCATTGGTGGAATTGGAATCAATGAAAGCTATGACAGGAAAGGCTCCGGATGAGGATATGATGGAAAAATACTCAGAAATATCTAAGGAAAGCTTTTTGAAAGTTGTAAATGACCCGGACAAAAGAAAAGGTTATCAGCAAGAAGCCAAAGGTTTTATTGATACAAGAGTGAAACAATATTGGAATATTGGACTGAGCATGTATGAATCGAAAAATTACGAGATGGCTATGATGGGATTTATGGGATCTTACGAGGTTTCGAAATTTATTGGTGTTGATTACGAAGACGCCAAGGTCAATGCAATGGCCATGTTCAATGTGGTTACTGATTCATTACTAAATGCAGGTGAACTAGATAAAACTGAAGAAATGGCAACTGCTGCTAAGGAAGCTTTTGGTGAAGATATGACCATCTTAACCACTCTCATTAATGTTGCCTTGAAACAAGGAGATAAGGACAAATCGGAAGGATACATTAATCAGGCGCTGAAATTGGATCCGAATAATAAAGAGCTATATTATATTTTAGGTACATCATATATTGAGCTAAAAGAGAATGAAAAAGCAGAACAAAACCTATTAAAGGCCATTGAAATCGACTCTATGTACGTAAATGCCCATTCAAACCTTGCCGCTTTGTACATGCAATGGAGTTTAGATCTTGCTGACGAAGCACAAGATCTTGATTACAGAGATCCACGAGTTGAGGAATTGAACAAGAGAAAAACCGATTTATTGGTTAAAGCCATCCCTAGCCTTGAAATTATGGCTGTTGAATTTCCTGATAATAAGTCTGTCATAAGAAACTTAGCTCAAGCGTATAGAGCTAGTGGCAACGAAGAGAAATTTCAAGAATGGTACGATAAGCTAAAAAATTAAAAGAAATGCCCGAGAGGGCATTTTTTATTAAAAGATTTTTTCGGACCTCTAACTTTCACTACTTTTGTCGTCGATGAATTTTTTATATCCAAATATTCTTTGGTTTATTTCTCTGATTGCTCTCCCTATTATTATTCATCTTTTTCATTTCCGAAGACATAAAAAACTCTACTTCTCTTCGCTTAAATTCATAAAGACCATTGAACAAGAGAAGAAAGCCGTCAAAAAATTAAAAAACTATCTCATTTTATTGATGAGGGTTTTAGCCATTTTATTTATCGTTTTTGCATTTGCCCAACCCTACACCGGTAGCCTTGGTGACTCAAATACAGGAAATAATAGACTCATTTCTATGTATATTGATAACTCCAATTCCATGAGTGCAAAAGGCTCAAATGGAGAACTGCTCTCTCAAGCAAAAACCAATGCAAAAGAGATTATTCAGCAATTCCCTGCAAATCAAAAGTTTATTATCGTATCAAATGAGTTAAATGGCATACAACAGCGAACTTTAAGTCAAAATGAAGCCTTATATGAAATTGATCAAATCAACTACACCCCTATTCAAAGAAACATTAATACGATACTGAATTGGCAACACGAAATTTCGCAAAAGGAACTAAACGTAAATCACAATCTCAAAAATTTCAGTTACATTCTACTTAGTGATTTTCAACGCGATTTTTTTAAGCTCAGGAACATCAAAAAAGACCTCAAATCGAAGTATAATCTTATCCAGTTTACACCTGAAAATAAATCAAATTGCTTTGTTGACTCTGTTTGGTTTGAAACCCCAATTCATCGAATAGATGAAGAAAATGAACTGTTTTTTAGAATTGTAAATAAAAGCAACTCCAAAATAATTAACCTAGAAGTTAGTGTAGAAACTAATGATTTTACCAAAGACCTTTTCGTAGACATCCCCGAAAATAATGAGCTTACAAGCTCAGTTTTGATAAAAAACAGCAGTGAAGGCCAGGTATTTGGGAAGATAGAAATTCGAGATCCAATTATGTATTGGGATGATATATTTTATTTCAGCTATAAAATTGAGCCAGAAATTAAGGTACTAATCATTAATGGAGAAGATAAGGAAAACTACATCTCCAAAGCTCTTTCCACGGAAAGCTCTATTCAAGTAGAAGAACTGAATCAAAAGTCTGTGAACCGAAACACCTTTAATGATAAAAGCCTTATCATCCTTAATGGAATCAATGATATATCTTCTGGACTCATCGCTGACATTAATTCCTTCTCAAGTATGGGCGGCTCTGTTTTTATAGTACCCGGTCAAAATGCCAATAACCCAAACATTAATAAACTGATGAAAATGATGGATTTACCATCTTTTGGACTTATTAGGGATATAAATTTGAATGCCAACAATATTGTCTTTAAAGATCCTTTTTTCAAGAGTATTTTTGAGAAATCTGATGAATCATTGAATTTACCCAATTATCAAAAGGTTTATAATTGTGATTACAAAAATAGCTCGGCAATTCCTTTAATGTTTTTAAGAGACGAAAGCCCTGTATTTTTCAAATCATTTAAACGCTCTTTTGCGCTTTATTCAGACCTGTCAACAGAATCGAGCAACCTTGTAAATAAAAGTATATTTCCGGTAATATGCCTTCGAATAGCCGAGCTTTCTAAGCGTAATAATTCTTTGTACACCATTATTGGTCAAAGTCAACTCATTCCAATTACAAATGAAAATAAATCGGAGACTCCAGTTAAGATTAGAAATAAAAACACTGAATTCATTCCCAAAATAATACAAAATGGATCATACGAATTCATAGATTTATCAGGGACTGAAGCTATTGAAAAGCTGAAACCTGGTAATTATACGATTGAGGCCGATAAAACTATTGGTTCATTATCACTAAATATCGATCGAAAGGAGTCATCCATTGAGTATATGTCAACTGAGGGGATTACAAAAGCATTAAAGTCCAAGAAGCTAAAAAACATCGAAGTTGACCAATTCACAAAAAAATTCGACATTAAAAAAATAAATCTCAATCTTCCTCAGGAATATTGGCGGATTTGTATATTTATTGTGATAATATGCATCGTTTCAGAAATATTAATATCCAAACTTTGGAAAAACTAATTCATGAAAATTTTAATTAAACAAGCCAAAATTATCGATTCATCATCCAAGTTTAATGGTGAAGTTAAAGATGTACTTATTGTAAATGGAAAAATCGAAAACATCGGGAGCAAACTTTCATCTTCAGATAAAAAAACGATTGAAGTTAGCTCGAAAAACCTCCATTTATCAAAGGGCTGGATTGACTTAAAATCTCATTTTTGTGATCCTGGAAATGAATATAAAGAAACACTTTCAAGCGGCCTTGATAATGCAGGAGCAGGAGGCTTTACAAAAGTTGCTGTTTTACCCTCGACTGATCCTGTTGTCGATCACAAATCATTAATCGAATACATTCTCAGAAAATCTGAATCACATGCCGTAGATACCATTCCTATGGCATGTATCACAAAATCAATGGAAGGAAAAGAGTTATCGGAGATGAATGACCTTAAGAATGCTGGTGCTGTTCTTTTTTCAGATGATATGAATACGCCGAAAGCGCAAGTTTTAACAAATGCACTAATGTACGGAGGTAATCATAACTGTAAAATTATTGTAAACTCATTTAACCATTCTCTATCGAAAGGAATACAAGTGAATGAAGGACTAGCCTCAATAAAAACCGGATTAAAAGGAGACCCTGAAATATCTGAAATCATTGAAATTGAAAAACATATTCGATTAATTGAATACACCGAAGGTTCGTTGCACTTAAGTGGCATTTCTACCAAAGAGGGTGTAAAACTTGTTCGTGCCGCAAAAAAGAAAGGATTAAATCTTACAGCTGATGTTCATCTAATGAACCTCTGTTTTAATGAGGAAAAAGTATTAAACTTTAACACTGCATTTAAAACACTACCGGTTTTAAGGGATAAAAATAATGTAACAGCTTTATGGAAAGCTGTCGAGGATGGAACAATAGATTTTATAGTATCTGACCATAGACCTGCCGTCAAAGAAGACAAGGAACGAGAATTTGAATATGCAACCTTTGGGACACCTCAGCTTCAAACCATGTTCTGTGCTTTGAATTCTCAAAATAAATTGAGTATTGAAAAATTAGTTGAAATCTTATCTGACAAAACGAGGTTTTTCCTGAAATATAGTGCGTCCTCAATTGAAAAAGGTAATCAAGCAGAACTTACCTTATTTGACCCCTCTCTGGATTTCGAATTTAATTCAAAACAAAAGAAAGAGAATCAGTTATACTCTCCTTTTATGAATGAAAAATTAAAAGGGAAAGTTCTGGGTGTAGTCAACAACAAGAAACTCATCTTAAATCACTGATTTTGTCAAACAAAGCCTTCATAAAAGAGTTTCTTAAAAAGAAAAAAATGATAGGCTCTGTAGTTCCCAGCTCAAAATTCTTATCCAAAAAAATGTTAGACCATTTAGACTTCAGTTCCGCTGAATTTGTTGTGGAATTGGGTCCTGGAACTGGCGTATTTACCGATAGAATTATCGAAAAGCTTGGTAAAGACACTACTTTATTGGTAATTGAACTTAATGATACATTCTATAAAGATTTGAAGAGTAGAATTACAGATAAAAGGGTACATATAAGAAAAGGTTCAGCCTCAGATCTTCAGAAATTCATGAATGAATTAAATGTGGTGCAGGCAGACTTTATTGTTTCTTCACTTCCTCTTGCAATGATTCCCGACATTTTAAGAAAACGTATTATTATAGAGGTAAATACTCAATTAAATGATCAAGGTGAATTCATCCAATTTCAGTACAGCCTTCAATCGTTTAAATTGTTTAAAAAAGTTTTTAATAAAGTTTCTGTCAGACCCTGCTTATTTAATATGCCTCCTGCATTTGTCTATTCATGTAAAAAAAATTAGGATTTATAATTATCTTCGCAAAAATTTTCGCTCATGCTTAATGTTCAAAATCTATCATTGCAATTTGGTAAAAGAGTACTTTTTGACGAAGTCAATCTTAAATTTGTTAACGGCAACTGCTACGGAGTAATTGGTGCAAATGGAGCTGGTAAGTCCACATTTTTAAAAATTCTTACTGGAGAACAAGACCCTACAACGGGTCACATTAATCTGGAACCGGGAAAAAGAATGGCTGTTTTGAAACAGAATCATTTTGAATTTGATAAAGAGCCTGTTTTACAAACCGTAATCATGGGACATAAACGCCTTCATGAAATCATGGTAGAAAAGGATGCCATATATGCGAAACCAGATTTTAATGAGGAGGATGGAATGAGAACAGGGGAACTCGAAGCTGAATTTGCAGATTTAGAAGGCTGGAATGCAGAAACTGATGCTGCGTCTTTATTGAGCAACTT
>WTIB01000007.1 GCA_011522905.1 Crocinitomicaceae bacterium
CCATATATCAATCCGGAGGAGCTTTCTATTATTCCTTTTTTTGGTTTAACCTATCCCATCGCTTTAATCATGAATCTTGTGTTCATATTGGTGTGGACTATTCTAAAATCAAAATGGTTTTTCCTCTCTTTTACTCTAGTCTTAATTGGTATTCCTTTTCATCTAAGGGTTTTTTCCATACAGTTTTCTGATAACACAATTCCAGAAAATGCCAATACAGTTAAGGTAATGAGTTACAATGTTCGATTATTTGGATACTACGAGGATAATGAGTCAAAGGCAAAACAAAGAAAAACCGATATCATAAAATATATACAAAAAGAAGCTCCCGATGTATTGTGTCTTCAAGAGTATTTTAATAAGGATGGAGATCCTTATTTCAATACCCTAAATTCTATATACAATATCATGTCAATTAATGATCATCATGAAAAAAGTAAATACAACCAAAGAAAAAGAACGCATTTTGGCATTGCTTTATTTTCAAAATACCCCATAATTAATAAAGGCTACGTTCAGAATGAAATAAGAACTCAAGGCAATTCAAACTTTTGTATTTATGCAGACATTGTTAAAAAGAAGGATACTTTTAGGATTTACAATGTTCATTTACAATCCATAAAACTGGAAACAGATGAATATACACAACAAACAAATATCAATACAGACGGTTCCTCAACCTCAACCAATTATAAATCGGCAATTTCAAAATTAAATAAAGCCTTTAAGATTCGGTCCATACAAAGCAAAGCCTTAAGTGATCATCTCAAAAGTTCGCCATACAAATCAATAGTCTGTGGCGACTTCAATGATACACCTCTTTCTTTTACCTATCAATTATTCAATACAAATCTAGTAGATGCCTTTAGAAATACATCGAGTGGTTTTGGAAGTACTTATAGTGGTTACTTACCTGCAGGAAGAATTGATTATATATTTCATACAAAAACACTCAATTCAGCAAAATTTGAAATTCAAAAAGAGAAATTAAGTGACCATCTTGCTATTTCTTGTACTATCTTTTAAGCATGTTTTTTGAAATAAATCCATATCATATAGACACACGTTTAATAAAAGAAACGGTAGAAGCCCTTAGGAATGGAGGAATAATAATCATACCAACAGACTCGGTATATGCGGTGGCTTGCGACCTTCATCATAAAAAGGCATTAAAAGCCCTTTCCAAATTTAAGGGAGAAAAGCTACATCAAATGAATCTATCTATTATCTGCAAGGATATATCGGAAATATCTGAATATACTAAGCAAATCAGCAGATCTAACTTCAAAGTACTTAAGCATCATTTACCTGGTCCATTTACATTTATTTTAAAAGCAGGGCAGATTGTACCCAAAATGTTTGATTCAAATAAAAAAGAAATAGGTGTAAGAATCACAGAAAATGAAATTGTGCAGTCCATAGTACGTGAGCTCGGCAATCCAATCGCGAGTTCGTCCTTACATAATGAAGATGAACCCATACTAGACTATTTCGTTGATCCTTATGCAATTTATGAGAAATTCGAAAATCAAGTTTCAATTATTATTGATGGTGGACAGGGACAAATAGAGCCATCTACAGTTATAAATTGCATAGAAAACGAACCGGAGCTCATTAGACAAGGTGCTGGAAAATTAATGTTATGATTTACATTCTCGATTGCGGAAGCTCAAAAACTAAATTTATTCATCAAATGGTTGATGAGTACATGGAGTGTACAACCATTCCTTTTTTTGACTTTAAAAACATCAATTTGACTGATGCTATTGGCGTAATTATTTCTGGGGCACCCATATTGATAACGGAGGAGGACATGAACCCTTATTTAGAGGCTAGCGCATGGATAAAAGAGGTTTCAGTGCCTTTACTAGGCATTTGCTTTGGACACCAGCTCATTGGGCTTCAATTTGGATCATTGGCCAACAAAATGAAAGAAGATAGGGATTTTCAGGAAATCGAGGTTTTTGAAGAATCGCTTTTATTCTCTAGACTACCTAGAGTTATTGAAATGCAAGAAGACCATTGTGAATTTATTACAGTCCCACAACACTTTAAGCTTCTTGCCTCATCTGATTGTTGCTTTAACGAAGCCATGGAACACAAAGATAAACCGATATTTGGCGTACAATTTCATCCTGAAGTATCGGGTAATTACGGAAATATTTTGATTGAGAACTTCCTTAAAGTATGTGTTTAAGCCTCAGCTATCGATTTTAAGGTTTCTATGTCAATCACCTTAATTCGTCTAGCACTAATACTAATTATGGCCTCTTTTTTGAATTCATTAATCAAACGAATTAAGGATTCTGTTGCTGTACCCACCATATTCGCCAAATCTTCTCTTGCTACATTAATCTCCTTTTCGTTATACGCCTCATATAAAAAAACCAGCGCCAATGCTGTTCGTTGACGAACGGTTTTCTGTGTCATATCCGTGACAAAATCAGCCCATTCTTGAAGCTCCGTAGAAAGCTCCTGTATTAATCTATTTTGTAGTTGTGGATTTGACTCTTTGTAGTGATTAAAATCTTGCTTAGAAATAAAGCATATTTCAGTATTGTCTTCAAGGGCAGCAGCATTTACGTTGTATGGGTTTTCGCTTAAAATCGCCCTAAAACCTATAACTTCTCCAGATTTACATATTTGGAATATTTGCTCCTTACCATCTTTTCCGTACTTGAAAATTTTGACCAATCCCTTGTGAATATGAAAAATACCCTTAGGATATTTTCCTTCAGAAAAAATAATTTCATTTCGCTTAAGCAAGAGACTGTCATGGTCCACAGGGTCAAACGAATTTGATCTTTTATTATCAATAAAAAAATCATCCAAGCCACTTAAGCAAAATTTACAGGAATGAAGTGCGCGATTACCAGACAACTGTAGGGAGTTTTACAAATAAAAAAGGCGACTCTTGAGCCGCCTTTCATTTTTAAAGTTTTAATAACTTCTTGGTCAGCTTTTGATTGCCCGAAGTCATTTGAATAATATA
>WTIB01000051.1 GCA_011522905.1 Crocinitomicaceae bacterium
CAAAAAATGCTTTTGGTAATGAGAAAATCTACTTAGAGAAATTTATTCCTAATCCAAGACATATTGAAATTCAGGTTGTCGGGGATGGTAAAGGTCATGCCATACATTTGGGTACTAGGGACTGCAGTATGCAGAGAAGACATCAGAAAATTATTGAAGAAGCTCCAGCAAAGAATATAGATCAAAATGCTCTAGATAAAACATATGAGGCATCTATAAACCTTTGTAAAAAACTTAAATATGAAGGAGCTGGGACAATAGAATTCTTATATGAAGACGGTGAATTCTATTTCATTGAAATGAATACAAGAATTCAGGTTGAACATCCTGTTACAGAGATGATTACTGGATTTGATATTGTTAAAGCTCAACTAAGAATTGCGCTTGGAATGGATATTAAATTAGATCAAAAATCTGTTAATTTTTTTGGCCATGCAATGGAATGCAGAATTAATGCAGAAGATCCTATTACCTTTCAACCTTCGCCAGGAAAGATAACAAAAATGCATATTCCAGGCGGCTTTGGTATTAGATACGATTCACATATTTATGGTGGGTATACTGTTCCACCCTATTACGACTCTCTACTGGCAAAAATAATAACGCTTGCTAATACAAGAAATTCTTCCATTAAAAGAATGATAAGTGCTTTAGATGAGTTTTTTATTGATGGTATAAAAACCAATCATTCACTTCATCAAAAAATACTCCATGACAAAACCTTTGTTGAAAATATGCATACTATTAATTATCTAGAGAATGAGTTTTTAAAAAATGACAGTTGAATATAATCCAAAAATAATTGAAGAATCTGCTCAAAAAAAGTGGATTGAAGAAAGAAGGTTTGAAGCAAAACCTGATAATCGAGAAAAATATTATTGTCTTTCAATGTTTCCATATCCATCTGGGAAATTGCACATGGGGCATGTAAGAAACTACACCATAGGTGATGTGATATCTAGATACAAAAGAATGAACAATTTTAATGTATTTCAACCAATGGGTTGGGACGCATTTGGTTTACCAGCTGAAAATGCAGCAATAGCAAATAAAGTTAGCCCAAAGGAATGGACAAACGACAACATAGAACATATGAAGCAACAACTCATATCACTAGGCTTAGGATATGACTGGTCAAAAGAGCTAAGAACGTGTGAACCAAATTACTATAAGTGGGAACAATTAATTTTTAAAAAATTCTTTGAAAAAGGTCTTGTATATAAGAAAAAGTCTCTTGTTAACTGGGACCCAGTAGATGAGACTGTCCTTGCAAATGAACAAGTTATTGATGGAAAAGGATGGAGATCTGGTGCATTGGTAGAGATTAAAGAGATTGATCAATGGTTTATAAAAATAACTGATTATGCCGACGAGCTACTCTCCTCCCTCAGCGAAGTTGATTGGCCAGAGAATGTAAAAACCATGCAAGAAAATTGGATTGGTAAATCTCATGGAGCAGAAATTAAATATCTAATTGAAGGTACAGAGGAATATCTGACTGCATTTTCAACAAGGCCTGATACTATTTTTGGTGTTTCATTTGTAGCTATATCTCCAAATCACGAGATTGCACTTAATATGTCTAAGAAAGATAAAACAATTAAATCTTTTCTTAAAAAATGCAAAGAGACATCATCTGCAGAAGCAGACATGGCAAAAGCTGAAAAGCTTGGTATTGATACTGGAATGAAAGTTATTCACCCTCTTACTAATCAAAAAATCCCGGTATGGATAGGTAACTTCGTACTTCTTGATTATGGAACTGGAGTTGTTATGGGTGTTCCAGGGCATGATCAAAGAGACTTTGAATTTGCTTCTAAATATGATCTTGATATTAAGCAAGTTATTTCAACTGGCAATAATAATGATCTTCCTATACTTAATAAAGGCGCTTTGATTAACTCTGAAAAGTACAATGATTTAGATTCCGATTTGGCATCTAAGGAAATCATTAAAGATTTAAGTAAGAAAAATCTTGGTGAGGGACTTATTCAATTTAGATTAAGAGATTGGGGTGTCAGCAGGCAAAGATATTGGGGATGTCCCATACCTGTTGTGTATGAAAACGGTGAGGCAAAATTAGTTGAAGAAAGTGAACTTCCTGTGGTACTTCCAGAACTGCCTAAAAACTCACCTCCAATTCCACTAAGTCAAAATGAAGAATTCTTCAAAATATCTGATGATGTGCTAAGAGAAACTGATACATTCGATACTTTTATGGATTCATCATGGTATTACGCTCGTTTTACAGCAGCTGATAATAACAATGAAATTTTTGATGAGAATTCAAAGTATTGGCTTCCAGTTGATTTATATATTGGCGGTATCGAGCATGCAATACTGCATCTTCTCTATTCAAGGTTTTTTCATAAAGCTCTAAGAGATCTCGGCATGGTAGAGGGTAACGAACCTTTTAAGAAGCTGTTAACTCAAGGCATGGTTCTTAAGGATGGCGCAAAAATGTCAAAATCAAAAGGTAACACAGTTGATCCACAATCCTATATTGATAAGTATGGCGCAGATACAGTTAGGCTTTATATGATGTTTACTGCGCCTCCTGAGCAAAGTTTAGAATGGTCAGAATCCTCAGTAGAGGGAGCATCTAGATTCATAAAAAAAGTATGGAATCTTGTTATTAATAAAAACTTTGAGGATATTGAGATTCCAAATGATTTCACAAAGGAAGAAATGTCTTTGAGAAGAAAAGTTCATACAACCTTAAAAAAGGTTACTAATGATTTTGAAACAAGATTTTCTTTTAATACTGCTATAGCATCAATAATGGAATTACTGAATGCTATACCAGATGATTTTAAAGAAAAAGATGCTTCAAACTCAAAAAAATACTGTCTAAATGAAACCATAATTATTATTCTGAAAACACTCAACCCTATTGCTCCACATGTTTCAGAATACTTATGGAATCATTTTTATAATTTCAATGCGCCAGAAGAAATAGAATCCTCATGGCCAAGAGTTCAAGAA
>WTIB01000200.1 GCA_011522905.1 Crocinitomicaceae bacterium
AATTATATCAGAGGAAAATTCATTAGTCGATGTACAAATGGATTTTAAAGAAAAAGTAATGGAGCTAGATGCAGTTGTTGTAACCGGGACCAAAACTTATAAAAGGCAAACGAATTCAAATATCATTGTAAATGTTTTGAACAGTGAAAATTTGGAAATGGTACAAGCATGTAATCTATCAGAAGGTTTGAAGTTTCAGCCCGGACTAAGAGTAGAAACGGACTGTCAGACTTGTAATTACACCCAGCTTCGCATGAATGGATTATCAGGAGGATATTCTCAAATTTTAATTAATGGAAGGCCAGTGTTTAGTCCACTTACTGGATTATATGGTATGGAACAGCTTCCAGTTAATATGATTGATCGTGTAGAGGTAATTCGAGGTGGAGGTTCTTCTTGTATGGATCAAGCGCAATAGGAGGAACAGTGAATGTAATTACGAAGATTCCAAAAAAAAATAATTTTGAATTGAATTACACTTTTCAGAATATTAATTTCCAAACCAATGACCAAATATTAAGTGGAAACGGAACTTTTTTGTCTAAAGACAGAAAGATGGGGATCTCCTTATTTATTAATAACAGGTCAAGAGGATTTTATGATCACAATGCAGATCAATTCTCCGAAATACCACTCATTCAAAATACGTCGTTTGGTTTCAAATCATTCTTTTTACCCAAGTATAATCATAAAATTGAGCTTAGCTTCAGTAACATTGATGAGTACAGATTTGGTGGAGAAATGAATAGAGATAAACCTGCTCATTTAACAGCTCAATCCGAGGAAAGACAGCATCATGTATGGACTGGAGCTTTGGATTATCAAATTGGATTTAAAAATGAACAAACTTCATTGATTTCTTATGCCGCTTTTCAGTATACAAATAGAGATCATTACACTGGTATTTTTCCTGATGACTCTATACAAATTCAATCTCATATTGAAAATGCGCCATATGGAATTTCCGATGTCGTGACAGCCAATATGGGAGTACAATTAAATCATGAGTTTTTAAATTTCTTGTCTACAGGAAGCAATGTATTTACTTTTGGAACAGAGCTTTTATGGGATGATGTTTATGATGAAATACCGAGCTATCAATATTTAATTGATCAAAATACATCAGACTTAGGTGTATTCATTCAAAGCGATTGGAATCTAATTCCGAGTCTTTCTCTTCTATCGGGAGTACGAATGGACAGGCATAATCTTGTTGAATCAATGGTTTTTAGTCCGAGGATATCACTATTGTATAAGTTTAAGAAGAATACCCAATTTAGATTGGGATATGGGTCTGGGTTTAGAGCACCACAGGCTTTTGATACAGACCTTCATATTGCATTTGCAGGTGGAGGTGTATCAAGAATTACACTTTCCCCAAATTTATTACCAGAGAACTCAAACTCTTACACCGCATCCATCAACTTTGATAAGCCCTATGAACATTTTATTACTGGATTTACTTTAGAGACATTTTATACAAGGCTAAATCAGGCATTTTATCTTCAACCCATTGGGGAAGATGAATTTGGTTATCTATTTGAAAAACAGAATGGTCAGGGAGCAACAATTCAAGGAGCTACTGTAGAATTCAGGTTGAATTATGACCGAAAAATTCAGCTTGAAGGTGGATTTACATTACAAAGTAACCTATTCGATGATTCTGTCGAGTATATTGAAGGAGTAAATGGACTTACTCAATTTGTTCGAACACCTAATGATTATGGATATGCTTTGTTGAGATTTACGCCTAATAAAAAAGTTGGTGGAAGTATCAATTATGTGTATACAGGAAAGATGTTAGTGCCTCATTTTGCTGGCGCTGACAACCAAGATGTAGATGAAATTATAACGAGTAAAAGATTTTCCGAGCTTAGTGCGAAGGTTTCTTATAGAGTGAAGCTTAAAAAATCAAATATGAATTTAGAATTTTACTTAGGAATAAAAAATATATTAAATGCCTATCAGGAACAATTTGATATTGGAAAAAATCGTGATAGTAACTTTATCTATGGACCTGCTCAACCAAGAACACTTTTTGCAGGCTTAAAATTAATGAGTCTTTAATAAATTTCAAGAATTGGCTGGGCCCGTATCATTGAAATTTTTGTCTAAAAATTAATAGTCAAAATCAGCGAATTATTTATCATGAAATTCATAGTTTTATATTGTTGTTAAATCTATAAAAAGCTTGTATTCTTAATTGAACAAAATAGATTGAATCAGGTTAAATAAAAAAACTGAAATGCTTAAAATACTTTTATCTCCGGCCAAGTCCATCGATACAAATGCTAAATGTCTTGATCTTCCAACGATTCCCGATTTTGAATCTGAAGCAGAGCAATTGGTATTGAAATTGAAAAAGAAAACACCGAAGGCAATTTCTGAGCTCATGTCAATTAGTGATAATCTGGCTCAAATCAATTGGAGTCGATTTCAGAATTGGAACAAAATGGATGCCAATGAAAATGTTATGCAGCCAATCTTCTGCTTTACAGGAGAGGTATATCGTGGCTTTGATGCTGGTAGTTTGAATAATGCGGAAATTGAATATGCCCAAAAATCCATACGGATATTATCAGGTTTATATGGATTATTGAAGCCACTTGATGGAATTTCTCCCTACCGACTAGAAATGGGGACGAAGCTTCCTGAAGATTGGAAGGACAAGAATTTATATCAATTTTGGGGTGATAAACTCACGAATTATATAGAATCAGAATTAGCTGAAAACGATACCATAATTAATTTAGCGTCAAAGGAATATTCCAAAGCTGTTCATTTAAAGAGGTTTTCTCAGCCGATTATTACACCCATTTTTAAGGATTATAAAGATGGAAAGTTAAAAACAATTATGATGTACGCTAAAAAAGCCAGGGGCGCCATGGCTAGATACATCGTTCAGCATAAAATTGAGAATTTAGAGGATTTAAAGCAATATAATGTTGATTCATATATATATGATG
>WTIB01000009.1 GCA_011522905.1 Crocinitomicaceae bacterium
ACCAACAATTATAGAAAAACTTTCTATCCTCATCAATTTCAATAAAACGCAATAGAATATCATTATAATCCTTATTGCTTCTCTCCTCAGAGGCCAACAAGACACCTTTAAATTCATTCAATTTCACTAGTCTAGAAAGTGTATCCCTTTCATAAACTTGAGTTAATAAAATAGGTCGATTATCATTGTTATATTTTATCATTACGGCAAATGCATCAGATGAAGGCACATCTTGTTTTAATCCCATAAATAGTGTATCCAAAATACATTTTTGTTCATAGTTATTAGAATCGGTAACATCACATATATTTATTTCCATTAAAAGTGAATCACCTTTAGTTAATTGTACAATTTTATTATCTGTTTTCTTTTTGGATTCATCCATGACTTTTACTGCTTCCTTATCATCAGAACAAGAAACAGCACACCATAAACCTAAAAACAAAGAAGAGATAAAAAAAACGGAAATTTTCATTTGATTATTTTTTATTGTGTTGACTCAAACACTTTACTAACTGAATTCATCACCAATGATACAGCATTTTGATCAAGATTGTTTTTCATATTATTTTTATTTATCCATTTGATGAGCTCTTCAGTAGGCAGGTTGCCAGTCAGGTCATCCTTTGCCATTGGACATCCACCAAAACCTTTCATTGCTGTATCAAACCGCATACAACCACCTTCATGTGAAGCAGAAATTAACTCTTGAGCATAAAGCGGATTGACATGCAGATGTGCACCAAACTCCACCTTAGGAAATGAAGCAATTAAATTTTTATACAAATCAGGAAGAATCTTTGAATCAGCACACCCAATGGTATCTGAAAGAGCAATTATCGAAGCTCCAAAGCTTTCATTCAATCTTTTGGTCCAATGAAATAAAATTTCGTCTGACCAATCATCGCCATATGGATTTCCAAATCCCATAGATAAGTATAGAACAACCTCTTTCCTCTTTGCACTTGCAATGGAAAAAATATCTTCTAACAAAAGAAAAGATTCCTCAATTGATTTATTTGTATTTCTTTGCTGAAAAGTTTCAGATATAGAAAAAGGGAAACCAAGGTAGGTGATTTGATCATAACAAACGGCAGCTTCTGCACCCCTCTTATTAGCAATTATGGTTAAAAGCTTGGTTGAGCTATCATTCAATGAAATGCGGTCAAGAACATCTGCCGTATCTTTCATTTGAGGTATTGCCTTTGGTGAAACAAAACTTCCCATATCCAAGACATCAAAACCACATTTCAAGAGTAAATCAATGTATTCAACTTTGGTTTCAGTAGGAATAAAATGAGACAAGCCCTGCATAGCATCTCTTGGACATTCGATAATTTTTATTTTATCCATTTGCACCTCCTCTATATTTTACAATTTCCTCGTTAATCTTTCTAATCAGAGATGGTCCTTCATATATGAAACCAGTATAAAGCTGAATTAAAACTGCACCAGCTTTCATTTTTTCTATAGCATCCTCAGCCGAATGAATTCCCCCTACTCCTATAATGGGAATGGATGCATTCGATTTCTGATGAATATATTTAATTACCTCAGTCGACCTTGACAGTAACGGTTTACCAGAAAGACCTCCAGCACCAATATCATTAACCTCCTCATTGGATGTCAATAAGTTAGACCTTGAAATTGTAGTATTCGTTGCAATTAATCCATGAATATTCGTATTTCTTACAATATCAATAATATCATCGAGTTGGTCATTACTGAGGTCAGGAGCAATTTTCAACAAGATTGGTTTTGGATTTTCCTTTTTATTGTTTTCGATAACCAAAGTCGAAAGCAATTTTTCCAATGGTTCACGTTCTTGTAGCGCTCTTAGATTGGGTGTATTAGGAGAAGAAACATTAACCACAAAATAATCAACAAAATCAAAAAGCTTTTCAAAGCAAATCAAATAATCATCCGTGGCTCTTTCGTTGGGCGTAATTTTGTTCTTTCCAATATTTCCACCAACGATTACTCCATTTTTTCTTGCTTTCTTTAAATGATCAATAGCGACCACTACCCCATCATTATTGAAGCCCATTCGATTAATAATAGCCTCATCTCTTTTCAATCGAAATAATCTCTTTTTGGGATTTCCCTCTTGACCTTTCGGTGTTAAAGTTCCAATTTCAATAAAACCAAAACCACAATAAGATAATTCATTAATGTATTTCGCATTTTTATCAAAGCCGGCTGCTACTCCAACGGGATTCTTAAATTCAATGCCAAAAGCATTCGTAAATAGATTTTGATTTTCGATTAAAAATTTACGTTTAAATATACTGCGAATAAAACTTAACTTCAGGATTGAAGAAAGGGTATTCATTGTAAAATAATGAACACGTTCAGGGTCAAAAAAGAAGAGTATTTTTCGAAGAAACAAATACATAATCAAAGTTAAAAAAGAAAAGCGAGTAAATACTCGCTTTCAAATTTTATCATTTGGTCTTACACCTTATATTTCCCAAGTGCTTTCAACTTAAGCTTTGTTCTTTGCCTTCCATAATCCTTATAAGTAAGGTTACGAGTTACAATGATATTCATGTGATAGTATGCGTCCTTCTGATTTGGATCACCTCGTTTTTGACCGGGAGCATAAGATGAATTGTTCTCAACTGGATTTGAAAAATAAGCAGCATTTGGATCAGCTGAGAAATTTATATCATTCGGATCAGCGTATACTGTACTCACATCATCCATATAATCAGTGAAAGTTTTAACATAAGAAAGCTCAAGACCAATTCTCCACATTCTTGAAACACCCATTCTAAAACCAAAACCAAAAGGCATTGTTAAGGTAACTGGTGAGTATGGTTTATCCTGATTTTCTGTTCTTAAAGGTCTTAAATTAACCCAATCGCCATCATTGGGAAGTTGTGCTTTAGGATTAAAATAGCATAAACCTAAGCCACCGAAAACATAATATTGTTGTGAACGGTTCTTTTTACTGT
>WTIB01000037.1 GCA_011522905.1 Crocinitomicaceae bacterium
ACAAAGATTCAAAAGCAGATGAAGTATGCCAATGAAAGAAATGCACAAAATGTTCTTATGATTGGTAGTACTGAGCTTGAAAATGAACAGATTACCATTAAATTCATGGAATCGGGCGAGCAAAAAACAATGGCTATCGATGAGTTTCTTTCTCAGTTGTAGTTTACCAAATTTTCGAAACCTTCAATTCTTCATTTCGCATAGCATCAGACTCTTTAACGTCGAATGCTTCAAAAAATTCTGGGCAGTTCATCAATGGCCCATTTACACGATACATTCCTGGTGAATGTGAGTCATTGGCAATTCGGTTTTTCATTTCCTCATCTGTATACTTGATTTTCCATAGCTGTGCATATGCAATAAAGAATCGTTGAGCCGGATTAAACCCATTCACAATATTACCTGATTTAAACTCATCTGTCATTTTATAGGCATGAAAGGCCATTGTTAATCCACCAAGATCTGCGATATTTTCTCCCATTGTTAAATCTGGATTAACACAATTGTCTGTAATTGGACAAAACTGAGCATAAGTCTCTCCAAGAACCTTTGTTTTTTCTTCAAAGAGCTTTCGATCCTCTTCTGTCCACCAGTTTTTAAATGAACCGTCTGCAGCAAATTTAGATCCCATGTCATCGAAGCCATGCGTAAACTCATGACCGATAACCATTCCAATTCCTCCATAATTCACAGCGTCTTCTGCATTCTCATCAAAAAACGGTGGCTGCATGATTCCTGCGGGAAAAGCAATTTCATTTAGCAATGGGTGGTAATACGCATTAACCATATGAGCGGGCATTCCCCATTCATTTTTGTCTACGGGTTTGCCAATTTTATTCACGTTATCTCGAACTGAATAGGCATTCAAAGCTAGGATGTTATTGAAATAATTTTCTCTGTCAATTACAAGCGAAGTCATATCTTTCCATTCATCTGGATATCCCAATTTTCTCCCTATGGCATTGAGCTTGTTAAGTGCTTCTTTCTTGGTGTCATCTGACATCCAATCGAGATTATTTATTCTCCCTTGAAACACAGTAAGTAGATTGTCTACCATTTCATTGACTTTCATTTTTGCTTCTTTAGAAAAGTGCTTGGAAACGAAAACCTTTCCCATAATTTCAGCCAATTCTGAACTTGTGATTTCTTCTATCGCTCTATCTTCTATTGATTTAAGCTCTTTTTTACCACGAAGCGTTTTACCATAAAAATCAAATTGTAAATCAATAAATTCTTGGTCTAGATACGCAGAAGCACTGCGAATTACATTCCATTTCAAATAATCTTTCCATTCGGAAAGCTCAAAACTACTCATCATCAAGGAGATGTTTTCCATAAATTTAAGCGTCCCAACAATGGAAGTATCAAATTGATTTAGCTCCCTGTCCTTGATATATAGGTTAAAGTCAAAAGGATGTACCATTTCTGAAATTTCAGACCTTGTTTTTTTGTTGTAGGTATTTTCGGGGATTCTCATTTCAGCAGGTTTAAACATGGTTTTGGCTAATGCAGTTTCAAACCGAATGATATTATCTGCAAATATTTGTGCCTTGTTTTCATGCTTGTATATCGCATGGTGACTTTTCTGAACATATAACTCATAGGCATTGAGAATATCTCTTTTTTTATCTGAGGTGTAATATTCCATGTTAGGAAGACCGATTCCAGATTGATAAATATGGTATTGGTTTTTTTCAATATCCTTCATGTCTTGGCCAACATAGATTCCAAATAAACCTCCAACACCTTGGTTATGAAGCTTTGCTAAGGTTGATACGACGGAATTAAAATCAGAAATCCCATCGATTTCTTTCAGCTGTTTCTCAATTTGTGAGTGTCCTTTGGCGTTTCGATTTTCCATATCCAAAAAGCTATGGTAAAAATCACCGAGTAGCTGATTATCCGATCCGGGTGAGGCTGAAACGGCTTCTTTCTCACATTCTACCAATAGACTCGTGATTTTATCCTTATTAGCACGGTCGAGCTCATTAAAGCTCCCCCATCTTGACTCTGAAGCAGGAATTTCATTGTTTTTTATCCATTCTCCATTGGAGAACAAGAAGAAATCCTCGGTGGCTTTTACACTCTTATCCATATAATCGAGGTTAATGCTTGATTTTTGAGTAAATGAGCCGAATGTCAAACTCAATAAGGTAATTGTTAGTACAAAAGTTTTCATAATTTATTTTATTTAAATGTTATACAACATCTCTACATGTGGGATGCCATCTTCTAGATATTCCTTACCAGTGGATTTAAATCCATGATTTCCATAATAATTTTCTAAATGTTTTTGTGCCGACAGTCGAACGGGCACCTCTCCATATTTGTCTTTCACAAAGTTCATTGAATCTGCCATAAGCTGATTCCCCAATCCGGTACCTCGATATTCCTCATGAACAACAACTCTTCCTATAGCGACCTCCTCATAGGAAATTCCCTGAGGAAGAATCCTCGTTACAGCAATGATTTCATCCATTTCATTTTTGAAGAAAAGGTGATGGGCAAGTTTATCCTTTCCATCCACCTCCTGATAGGGACAATTTTGTTCAATGATAAAAATCTGAATCCTTAAAGCAATGATGTCATGAAACTCTTCTAAGCTTAATTCTTGAAAAGATTTGACCTGATGTTCAAATTTCATTTAGCAAAAATAAGTCAAAAACTTTGAATCCCTCCTAATTTTTTACCAGTCGAATACTTTGTTTTCTTTCCGACTCTAATCCTGATAAATACACATTATAAATCCCTTTTCCTAGTTCACTAAGTCCGATATTTACCGATTCATTTGCTTTTTGAAAGTAAACCTCTCTACCAAGCATATCAATAATTGAAACATGAACCGGTTCATCGATATTAATAAATATACCTGTATTAAATGGATTGGGATAAATGCTCCAATTTGATGTTACAGGATTTTCTATTCCAAGATCATCATAAACCTCAAT
>WTIB01000040.1 GCA_011522905.1 Crocinitomicaceae bacterium
TTAATTATAACTCCATTTGCAATAATTGTTAATATTCATACTGAAAATAACGCCTTAAAGTATAATTCGTAAATATTTTTATATATTGAATTGTATTAAATAGTCAATAAGAATGAAAATATTTATCTCCATACTTTTTCTAACCATAAGTCTTTCCTTGATTGGGCAAACAGGACTTTCTGATTCGCTCAAAATCCAATCTAAATTGGATGAGAAAAGACTAAACGATATTGAACGTTTGGAGCAATATGTACAAGATTTTTTAAGTGAATTTGAAAATGGCGAAAACCCTGAATTCAATTGGTTTAGAGATATATACAATAATTGGGGTTTACATAGAGAGATTGAAAAATTTTCAAATGATTTGATTGAACCCTTGTCCATTGATTACATTTTCAACAAAAGAAAAATGGAAGTTCTGGCGTTAATGCAATTACCACAGAAAACTCGAGATAGTATATTGAATTATGAAGGTACACCACTTTATATAAAAGCTCGATTGGGGGATTCTGTTGCGGAAATAAAAATTATTAGAGAATTTGATTCATTGGTGTCCATGAATTTTAATTCTGATGTTATTGAGAATAGAGCGAGTTTAATTAAACTGGCACAAAAGCTAATGTATATTGATTCTGACAAATCCATCAATACTCTAGTTAAGGCATTAGAAACTCCATTAGTTGATGATCTCAAAAATGGTATTATTGAATCACGAATGAGTCTATTACTTGCTCAATACAGGAAATATAACCCATACGAATTCATGCTTTCTTACCGTTATCTTCGGTTTTTAGTTGGGTTAAAAAACAAAACAGACGAAATGCAAAAATACTTTGATTTATTAGAGGTATATTATAAAAGAAAGCACAATCAAATCATCGTTATACAAGCTCCATTCTTGGGCTACGGTCGAGCAGAGTTACAGGAGTAAATATGAGCGTATTTTTAATAAAAATCTATTCATTCGATGAGTCAGTTTAAATCCTTTGAAGAATTTTATCCATATTATCTAGAGGAGCACAGACTGCCTCGAACAAAATTATTTCACTTCTTTGGTACCTTGGGTTCAATTGTATTTGTCATTTTGGCCATCTTTACCAAAACACCTTGGATTTTACTATTAGCCGCTTTATCTGGTTATGGTGCAGCTTGGCTCAGTCATTTTTTCATTGAAAAAAACAAACCTGCTACATTTAAATACCCACTCTACAGCTTGATGGGTGATTTTCGAATGTTTTTTGAAATTCTTCTTGGGAAACATAAAATACTTTAAGCAACAAAAGAATTTAGATAAGCATCCTTTTTAAAAATTACTCCGCTTTTTTGAGCCCGTTCAAAATAATTTTTAGCTCAAACCCTAACAGAAGAATAACCGAATTTACCCATATGTAAAGCATCATTATCAGCAGTGCCCCAATCGACCCATAAAGCTCGTTATAGCTCGAAAAGGTGTTGATATATACTCCGAATAATAAGGTGCTCAAGATGAACATTCCTGCCGTTATAAATACGGAAGTCGAAAAAATACGCTCTTTTCTTCCTCCAGGTGTTCCAAAGAAATAAAGAATTGCCGGTATAAGTATGGTCATTATAATAAGTAAAACGTATTCACCCACTTTAAGCCATCCAAATTCATTTTCAATAATTCCTTGGTCTGATAAATTGTCTAGAATATTGATCTCAAACAATACATAAATGATGATTGACGAGATGAGTAATAATGATATCAAAAGCCCAATGAAGATTGCGTAAAGATATTTTCGAATGAATGGTCGTGAAATTTGTACATGATGAGAGCCCTGAAAAGCACTAAAAAGTGAATTCACACCATTTCCCATAAATATTATGGACATCAGAAAACTAGAGGACAATAATCCACCATGCCTATTCTCCTGAATATCTTGATATATCGACATAAAAAATCCCTTCGAAGAATCGGGCATCAGGGATTCCATAAAGAGCGTAAATGTTTCGTTCAAATGAGCAATCGGTATAAATGGAATTACATTGAGCATAAATAACAAAAAGGGAAAGAAAGCCATAAAAAAGCTAAAGGCCACACTTCCAGCACGAGCCGTCAAGGCCCCTTTAACCAAACCATTAGCATATATTTTAGAAAGCGTATAGAGAGATAGGTCCTTGTATCCAGGGATTTTGATGCCTTTCGTTACTTCCCTTATTTTTTTAACAATAAAGAGGTCTTTTATCGTACTTCTTTCTTTTTTATCTGACATGCCAAATCAATCAAGTGTACTAAGTTAAGCATTGCAAATACAATTAGATTTACATAGAAGAAAAACTATGAATTCTTATTGAGATCTTTGGGTAATTGATGTACACGGGCATAAGGGAATGAGGCCTTATAGGATAGTTCGTAGTAGGAGTTTAAGCCTGAAATCCCCACAGAATTGCCTTTCCCTAAGTCCAAATAGCCATTTGAATCAATAATTTCATCTGGAATAAAAATATGCTCGATTTCACCAACAATGAGTGTTGTATTTGAGCTTTGAATTGGAATTTGTTCCCTTAAAGTTAGGGCCATTTTGATTGTACTTTCCTTCACGAATGGGGCAAAAAAATCTTCGATGTATTCTTCTGTTAACCCACAAGCATCAAACTCAGAAATATCCTTATCAAATTTAGCTGAAGTGTAATGGGCTCTCTCAATAAATGAAGTATGTACATGATTGATTGTATAACATGCTGATTCTAGAATATTGTTGTAAGTATCTCGGCGATATTCTCTACTGGGTCTCATGATAAATCCAATTAGGGCAGGGTTACTTGACAAGTGAACTACAGAACTTATGATTGCAAGATTACTAATGCCGTCCTTCGATTTTGTTCCCACTACATTTCCTGGCTTGATTCCCGTAATCGAATTGATAATATTCAATCGAGGAACTTTTTTTAAGGATGCTATTTCTG
>WTIB01000178.1 GCA_011522905.1 Crocinitomicaceae bacterium
CCTTTATCTATTTTATCAGAAAACTTGCTTAAAATCAATACGGACGCGGAAATTATCGTATTCTGTAAGAGTGGTCAAAGAGCAAAAAAAGCCATAAATATTTTAAATCAAAATAAGCTAAGAGGCTGTTACAACCTTACAGGCGGAGCCTCTGCGCTTTTGGGTGAATTAAATCACAAACTCATATGAAAGAAAGGAAAATTAAAAATGTATTTAAAGATGGAGCCATATTACCTGAGGCCATCGCTAAATCAATTGCCAACCATCAATCAAAAACGGATATTGGCGCTCATAATATTTTTTTGGGACAGGTACGTGCCGATGAAATAGAGGGTAAAAAAGTACGAGCCATTGAATATACTGCATACGAAGAGATGGCCAATGAAAAAATGCACATCATTAGAGAAGAAACATTTGAAAAGTTTAACCTGAGCTGTATGCACATCTATCACAGTCTTGGGGAGGTAAAAGCAGGTGAGATTTGTTTATTTGTATTTGTATCCTCACCAAGAAGAAAAGAAGTATTTAAGGCACTCGAATATCTTGTTGAACGCATCAAATCCGAGGCGCCCATTTTTGGAAAAGAACTTTTCGAGGACCAGACCCATCAATGGAAAGTCAATAGCTAAACATTTAATTTATTCAGATTCATGATTGACATTACACATAAAAGCAATACACTAAGAACAGCTATTGCGCAGGCAGTAATTAAGGTTTCAAAAAAAGAAACCATTCAGGCTATTGAACAAAATACAGTTCCCAAAGGAAATGTGTTTGCGATGAGTAAAGCGGCTGGATTACTAGGAATAAAGAGGACGCCTGATTTATTACCGGATTGTCACCCCTTACCGATTGAATTTGCTGGAATCGAATATGAAATCGATGGTTTAGAAATACGAATTATATGCACCCTAAAAACGATATATAAGACGGGTGTTGAGGTGGAGGCTATGCATGGTGCGAGTGTGGTTGCATTGAACATGTATGATATGCTCAAACCCATTGATAAGGGGATTGAAATTAATCAAATAAAGCTCTTGAAAAAGAAAGGTGGAAAGTCGGATTACATTGATCGCTTTCACAAAGAACTGACAGCGGCAGTTGTGGTATGTTCGGATACAATTTCAAAGGGACAAAAAGAAGACAAAGCGGGCAAAGCCATTATTGAGAAGCTAGAGTCATACCATGTTCAAATCCATGACTATTGCATCATACCTGATGAGGTGCAAAACATTCAGGAAAAAGTAAAAACATATACAAATTCAGGAATTGACTTGTTGATTTTTAGTGGCGGAACTGGCTTATCCAAGAGAGATGTAACACCCGAAGCTTTAGACGGATTAATTGAACGAAAAATTCCGGGAATAGAAGAGGCGATACGTTCGTATGGTCAGCAAAGAACACCATATGCGATGCTATCTAGAAGTGTGGTTGGAACTATTGCGAATACATTGGTGATCGCTATTCCGGGATCCACAAAAGGTGCGGCAGAATCTATGGATGCCGTTTTTCCGTCAGTATTGCACGTTTTTGGAATATTTAAAGGCGCTAGACACGATTAATGAAAAAGACATCGCACATATTGACCGATTCATTCAATAGAGCGCATACCTACTTGCGCATTTCACTTATTGAACGTTGCAATTTAAAATGTACTTATTGTATGCCGGAAGATGGTATTCCATTGAGTCCTAGAAATTATTTAATGACCTATGAAGAGGTCTATAGGATCGCCAAAACTTTCGTTGATCACGGCGTAACAAAGATCAGACTTACCGGTGGCGAGCCATTTATTAGAAAGGATATTCATGTGATTCTGAAAAAATTAGCAAGTCTCGGAATTGAACTTTCAATCACTACAAATGCAGTGCTTGTCGATAAATATATAGGTGTTTTAAAGGAGTGTGACATCAAATCCATAAATGTCAGTTTGGATACATTGAATCGCGAAAAGTTCACCCAAATTACCCGAAGAAATGAATTTGAAAGGGTATATAAAAATATGCTCCTGCTCATTAAGGAGGGTTTCAAGGTCAAAATTAATGTGGTACTCATCAAAGGTTTCAACGAAGAAGAGGTCATAAACTTTATTGAATTATCGAAGCATTATCCTGTTACCGTTCGTTTTATTGAGTTCATGCCTTTTAATGGAAATAAATGGGATTTAAGTAAGCTCGTTTCATATGCCCAAATAATGGATATGGTTCATGCACATTATTCAAAAGCGAATATCAAACGGATTCAAGATGCGCCCAATGACACCTCAAAAAACTACAAGGTATCTGATTATAAGGGAAGCTTTTCGGTAATTAGTTCAGTTACCAATCCTTTTTGCGACTCTTGTAATAGAATTCGATTGACGGCCAATGGAAAGTTAAAAAATTGTCTTTTTTCAGATGGTGAGGAAGATGTATTGACCCCTTTGCGTCAGGGAAAAGATATCGAGCCAATCATTCATAGAAACGTTATGTCTAAAAAGAAAATACGTAATGGTCTTGAAACGATTGAATCATTTCAAGAGCAAGATGCACATAGCAAGAACAGAAGCATGATTGCAATAGGAGGGTAGCATTGGTTTTACTCAGAAGACCGTTTTTTCACGGTAACCTCGATGAATTTCGATGTCGGCGTGTTGCTTTTCTCAGCAACGCTTCCAATTGGCACCAAGACATTGGCCTCAGGAAAGTACGTTGCGCAGCATTTTGAGGGAATCGGATAAGCAACTACTTTAAATTTTTCGGCAATTCTCTCTTCACCATTAAAATGACTTTTAATATCCACAACATCGAGGTTATTTAATCCGTTTTCTTGCATATCCTTTTCGTTCATGAAAATGACCCTTCTTTCATTGTATACGCCTCGATATCTGTCATTTAATCCATAAATAGTAGTGTTGTACTGGTCATGAGTTCTTACTG
>WTIB01000033.1 GCA_011522905.1 Crocinitomicaceae bacterium
TATTTTCAGTTGAAATCATGAACATCTCGTTGGAATTGTCATTATTTGGAGTAAATACATTAGGTACATACAACGACGGTCCAACAGTGGTAGAGATATCTAATGAAATGGAATCAGCACAAAAGCCATTGTCTGCAATCAACCAGACATCAAAAATCCCAAAGTCTTGATAAATCATACTTTGTTGACCTTCATCATTAACTGCAACGAATTGACCATTACCAAAATCCCATTCATAAGAAGAAGCATTTTGACTATTATTTGTAAAAATCACCTCTAAAGGTACGGCCCCTGATTCAGGATTTGCTGAAAATGATGCAAGCGGGGCAGGTAGCCCAGTTACCTGAACCGAGGCAGTTCCTACACATCCGTTTTCATCTATACCTGTTACGGTATATATTGTTGTTTCATTTACAACAAATGATTCTCCATCAATAATTCCATTTTCCCAATTGTATTGCCCATTAGGGCCTGCTCCACTGGCTGAGAGCGATGCTATGTCACCGATACAAACAGTAATTTCATCCCCAGCAGAAATGATTGGATTTGCCAATACCTCAACGGTTAAATCGTTATTTAATGCACATTGATTCTCATCTGGGGTAAAAGTATACGATGTTGTTTCGAGATTATTAATTTCAGGAGACCATGAACCTGTATATCCTTCCACTGAAGATACTGGAAGACTTAATTCGGATCCTGAACATATAGGAGGGATTAAATCAAAAGTTGCAGGACTCGGAAGATCCACGGTTACTATTAATGTTTGGGTAGAGGCGCATTGATTAGCATCAGGTGTGAATGTATACTCGGTGGTTTGCGTATTATCAATAGCAGGAGACCAACTACCTGTTAAACCCTCAACTGATACAGGGTTCAAATCAGATATTTCACTTCCTACACAAAAAGGTCCAACCTGATCAAAGGTGGGTGTCTGTAAAGGATTTATGAAAATTTCCATAAATTGATTTGAGGCACACTGACCCGGATTTGGTACAAAGGCAAATAAGGATGGTCCAGTAATTCCTGTATTTATGCCCGGAGGACCCCAAACACCCTCAATTCCTTCTAGTGATACTGTAGTGAGTGGTGGTGGATTACTACCCTCACAATAAGGCCCGACCTGATCAAAAGTAGGTGTCACCAAAATATCAATAATGATTTCCATAGTTTGTGGGGTTGCACATTGACCTAGATCCGGAGTGAAAGTGTAAGTTGTTGTTTGGGAATTATTGATTGCAGGAGACCATTGACCAGAGATATTCTCGTTAGAAATTGTGGGAATACTAGGTACAATATCACCCTCACAGTAAGGCCCTTGTTGCATAAAGGAAGGGGTAATTGACACATCAACAATAATCTCCATGGTTTGGGTATTCGAACACTGTCCAGGGTCTGGAGTAAAAGTGTAAGTCGCCGTTTGAGAATTATCTATTACAGGAGACCATTGTCCAGAGATTCCTTCATTGGAAATTGTGTTTAACTCGGGAATAATATCACCAATGCAATAGGGCCCCTGCTGATTAAAAGTAGGTAAGGTCAAGGCATTGATAACAATTTCCATTGTCTGGGTATTAGAACATTGTCCAATATCTGGAGTAAAGGTGTATAATGTGGTTTGAGAATTATCTATCGCAGGAGACCATTGCCCAGAAATTCCTTCGTTCGAAATTGTATTTAATTCTGGAATAACTTCTCCTATACAATACGGACCTTGTTGGTTAAATGTCGGGAGAGACAATGCATTAATAACTATTTCCATGGTTTCGGTATTCGAACACTGCCCAATGTCAGGGGTAAAGGTGTAAATTGTCGTCTGAGAATTATCTATCGAAGGAGACCAACTTCCAGTAATCCCTTCTACGGATATCGTACTCAATTCAGGAATTACATCTCCTATACAATACGGGCCCACTTGAGTAAATGAGGCAAGCTGAGAAGGGTTGATTATAACATCCATTGTTACTGGATCGGCACATTGCCCAGGATCCGGAGTAAAGGTATATGTTGTAGTTTGGGTATTATCGATTGCAGGAGACCAAACTCCGGTTATTCCCTCATTAGATAATATTGGTAAGTTCGGTATAGCATCACCTTCGCAATAAGGACCCTCTTGGTTAAAAGTGGGTGTAATATTATTTAAAGTACTAGAAACGACGACCATTTGAGTAATCGGATCTGTACATGCACCAGCATCATCTACTGTTACTTCATATGTTCCTGGCGCAAGACCTGTGGCCGTAGCTCCCGTTTGAATGGGGTTTGTATTCCATGAAATTGTATATGGAGGAAATCCACCTGTCAAATCAACGGTAGCTGTTCCATCATCCCCTGAACATCCAGCAGGTGTCGAACTCAGCACTGGTTCTAAGGCATTTACACACTCTAAAAAATCAATGAAAACTCCAGAATCAAATATACCATCTCCTGCATCAGCAATTGCTATTTTAAAATGATACGACTCACAGGGGACAACAGAAACTTCCGATATCAAGACGGTCGTAAAGGCATCAAAAACATTCGTTTGTCCGGCAGAATTGTCAACATAGTAGGCAGAATTTAAGTTCGCATTCACATTATCAATACTGACGATCGTAACTCCATCTGGTAACAAAGCAACATTGTCGTTATTATAGTTTCCTCCACTAGGATCAGGTCCAGAAATGAAAAAACCAAAAGCGTCATTGAATCCTGCGGAGACCCACTCCGGATATTCCTCAGATCCAAAAACAAATCGAATCTGTAATTGATTACAGGTAGGAATTACATCAAACTCCAAAATACAACAATCATTAGTAGCTGCTGGCTCCAATGAAGCTAATTGAGGATCATTACAGCTTGACCAATTGTCCGTGCTCATAAAAGATGAACCGGGAGCGTTAAGATCGTTTACATCACCAGT
>WTIB01000250.1 GCA_011522905.1 Crocinitomicaceae bacterium
ATATTGTTCCTATTTACCTTGTTCATTGGAACGATTATAGTTCAATTATATTATATCCTTTTTATTTTCCAAAAACTCGCTTTTTTCCATCCTCAAAGAAAATCTACCGTAAATGAGATTCCGATTAGTGTAATTATTGCGGCAAGAAATGAAAGTCACAACCTTCAGGAAAATCTTCGATTTATTTTAGAACAGGATTATTCAAATTTTGAAGTAATCGTAGTAAACAATAATTCTACAGACGATAGTTATCAGGTTCTATCGGCATTGAAAAAAGAGTACAATCATCTTGAAATAATTGAATTTAATAACCCAGAACATGTTAGACAAGGAAAAAAGCTTCCTTTAACGCTTGGAATAAAAGCAGCTAAAAATGAACATCTTCTATTGACGGATGCAGATTGTAAGCCTAAGTCTAATCAATGGATCAAAAAAATGGCGAGAGGTTTCAAGGAAAAAGAAATTATACTCGGATATGGCCCTTACATTAAAACCAGTGGATTATTAAATTCCATTATTCGATTCGATACAGCATGGATTGGAATGAACTATTTCTCCTTCGCTTTAAACGGTTTTGCGTATATGGGGGTAGGCAGAAATCTGGCTTACACAAAACGTGCCTATCAAGCTGTAGATGGCTATAAGTCTCACCATATGTTAGCTTCAGGAGATGATGATTTGTTCATACAAGAAGCCTCAAAAAAAAGTTCACTAGGTATTGAAATAGATGCTGATACACATTGTTTCTCCCCTTCAAAAAACACTTGGTCGGAATGGGTCCATCAAAAATCAAGGCATTTTACTACAACACCAAAATATAGTTTTATTAAAAAACTATTGTTAGCAACCTATCCCATTACACTTGTAGTAGCTTGGTTTTCTTTTGTTTCTTTGATGATATTGAGTAATTCAGTGTTCATTTGTTTTATAATGATACTGTTCTACACAATAAAATGGTGGATTCAGGGAAAATGTCTGATAAAACTTAACGAAAGGAAGTTTGCTTTGTTTTTTCCTTTCTGGGATTTGTTTTATTCATTTTTATCGCCTGTACTATATATGATGGGGAAAACTAAACGGAATAAAAATTGGTAGCAAAGGATCATTTATCGGATAAAGCAAATTTTGATTTGGTACTTGTAGAAGCTGCAAAAAAAGGCGATCAGCTTGCCTATGCAGACCTTATGGAACGTTACCGAGAATCCATTTACTTTATGATGCTGAAAATGGTTAAAGATGCAGATGATGCGGATGACTTAACTATAGAGGCATTTGGAAAAGCGTTTAACCGATTGGGGCAATATTCTCCGAACTTTGCCTTTAGCACCTGGCTATTTAAAATCGCATCTAATAATTGTATCGATTTTATTCGAAAAAAGAGAATTAAAGTCACCTCAATGGATACCGGAATTGTCAATGATAATGGTGATGTAATGCAAATAGATGCGAAATCAACTAGCCTCAATCCTGAAGAAAGTGTAATGAAAGGGCAAAGAATTGTCCATTTGCGCTTATTGGTGAGTAAATTAAAACCAAAGTATCGGGAACTGGTGGAAAAAAGATATTTTCAAGAGTTAAGCTATGAGGAAATCGCCACAGAAATGAACTTACCACTAGGAACAGTAAAAGCGCAATTGTTCAGAGCCCGAGATTTTCTGGCCAGTATGGCTGAGAAGACAAAAGATTCCATTTAATGGATATTATTGAAAAATATTTCCCCGAACTTTCCTACGAACAAAAACTCAAGCTAAAAGAGTTAAAGCCAAATTATAAAGATTGGAATCAAAAAATCAACGTAATTTCTAGAAAAGATATAGATAATTTTTACGAAAGGCACGTTCTACATTCTCTCGCCATAGCGAAGGTCGTGACATTTGAAAATGAAAGTCGTATAATTGATGTCGGTACTGGGGGAGGCTTCCCTGGGTTACCATTGGCCATTTTATTCCCAAATGCGAATTTTACACTATTGGATTCCATTGGAAAAAAACTCAAAGTAATTGATGAAATCGCTTCAAAACTTGAAATTGATAATATTGAAACCGTCCATTCGAGGATCGAAGACATCTCAATAAAGTGCGACTATATCATTAGTCGAGCTGTCACCAACTTACCAAAATTCATAAATCTCACGAAACATCTGTTCAAAAAAAATGAAAAGTCGAAGGCGAGTATTTTTTATCTGAAAGGCGGTGATTTTGAGAATGAATTGAAACAGATTCATCAAAAATCAAAGGTCATTGACTTGAATCAAATTTTCGAAGAAGAATTTTTCGAGACAAAAAAGCTCATTGAAATTTCAACTTAGTTCAGTAAAGGAGGGTAAAACATAAAAAATTGGGGAATTTCTGCCTCAAACAATGTATTCGAATCTAAGTTTTTAAAGTGAAATTTTCCCTTCATTGATCCAATGGATGAAATGAGCTCACACCCACTGATATATTCAAAACTTTCATTAGGCAACAATATGGGCTGTTTACCAATTACACCTTCACCGCTTACATGGGAACCCCCATGTATAAGATGTCTAACATTCCATTCTCTCGATATCAACTGCACAGGTGATTGCATTTTATTGATAATAAGTATTTGGTAGTTATGAATGAAGCTAGTCGAAGTATCGGTCGATAAATCATCACGAAACCAAGTCTTCACTTTTATTTCAATTCCTAAGCCTATTGCATTTGACATACCTAAATATATTCGAATAAATTTTCAAAATGAAATTTTTCTGCTTCTTTAACAATCATAAGGCATTGAAAGGAAATTATATCATATTTTTATTACAATAGCTGTACAGAACTGTAAATATTTAAGCCCTAATCAAATAACACTAATTCCGGGTCTATTTTGAGAAGTGTTCGAATGGCTTTATTTAGAATCATTCTAAATTATTA
>WTIB01000225.1 GCA_011522905.1 Crocinitomicaceae bacterium
AGTTTCTCAGAAAAATATGGAAAACAAATTATGTGGATTTGTTTATCTCTATTTCTAGGAATTATTGTTTTCTTAATTGATTCAGATGTGTATAAAAAATTCGCTTTAACTATATACGTTGTAATATTAGGCCTTCTAGTCTTGGTGTTATTTATGCCCCCGATAAATGGCGCGCGCGCATGGATTGGTATTGGAAGCATGGGCATACAACCTGCCGAATTTGCAAAAATTACAACTGCTCTATTATTGGCAAAATACGTTGGTGAAATAAACCTTAAGCAATTAAATTCCAATAATGTCTTAATTGCACTAATTATAATTATCATTCCCATGATTCTTATTCTATTGCAACCTGACGCAGGCACCTTTGTTATCTTTACAGCATTTTTTTTCGTTCTATATAGAGAGGGTCTTACTTTTGATCCTTTTATCCTGAAGTTTGTGAATTTGATACCTAAAGTAAAATTCAAAAAAACCTGGATTGGTAGTCACTTTATTCCCATTTTATTTGTTTTGGTTTTTTTATCAATTCTGACCATTTTACTTGGGCATAAAAATATAGGAATCATTCCCGGACTTCCACTCTATGGTTCCTTAGGTATTATAATTACTTTGCTTTTGATTTCTATAGCTGGAATTTTATTCATTCAAAAGTTTGGAACAAAACGGGAACGGGTTAAAGTACGTCTCATTATTATACTTTCTTTTATTATTGGAAGCGCTTCGTCATTTTTTGTAGAATATTCATTTGGCCACCTCGCCAGCCATCAAAAAGATAGAATTGAACTTTTCTTAGGCCTTAAAGAAGATCCTAATGGAAAAGATTACAATCGAAATCGTGCTATGGCAGCTGTTGGGTCTGGTGGGTTTTCGGGTAAAGGGTATAAAAACGCATCTGTTTCTAGTGTCAAAACAAACCATGTACCTGAAAGCGAAACTGATTTCATTTTTTGTCCTTTTGCTGAAGAGTGGGGCTTTATTGGTGGTGTTGTCTTGCTTTTGATTTATCTATTTATCATTATCAGGATAATTGTGATTGCCGAGCGACAACGATCTTCGTTTAATAGAATCTATGCCTACTCTGTTGGTATGTTTTTCTTTTATCATTTTGCCATAAACATTGGAATGAATATTGGCTTTGCACCAGTCATTGGAATTCCTTTACCCTTTTTTAGTTATGGGGGATCTTCAATGATGTCATTTTCTGTAATGGTCTTTATATTATTAAAATTAGACAGTCAAAGAAGGCACGTGCTTAGATAGCAGATAAATTGTAATTTTAACTTATGAAAAAGCCTGTGATCAATAAAAAACAAAAGACAATATTCGTTGTCGTGTTTTGGATTTTAGGTCTTTTACCATTTTTGGGTGCATCATTTATATATTTAATTCAATCAGAAGATGACTTGCCTCCCGTATCAATGCTTGATAATCCACCTGAATTATTAGCATCAGAGGTAATTGCAAAAAATGAATCTGGAGCAGATACAGTTATCGGACATTATTGGAAAGTTAATCGTTCAAGTATCAAGTATCGTGAAATTTCACCTTTTGTAATTGACGCTTTAATCTCCACTGAAGATGAACGCTTTTATGGGCATTCTGGTATTGATTTTAGAGCGCTGGCGCGCTCTGCTACCTCATTTGGAAAGTCAGGTGGAGCATCTACTATTACCCAACAGTTGGCTAAACAACTTTTCACCTTACAAAAAAGAGAAAAAAAATCAAATGAGGGAGATGGTAAAAGTAAAAGTGTCGGCACTTTGGGACGAATCAATGAAAAAGCCCAGGAACATATCATCGCTGCCCGTCTTGAAAAGCGCTTCACGAAAAAAGAAATCATAACGATGTATTTAAATCAATTCGATTTTTTATACAATGCTGTTGGCATAGAAAGTGCGGCAAATGTTTATTTCAATAAAACAGCTCTTGAGCTTTCAAAGGTTGAAGCAGCTATGCTGGTTGGAATGTGTAAAAACCCTAGCCTATATAACCCCTACTCATTCAAGAATAAAAATTATGCAAATAAAATTGCAATAAAGAAAAATATTTCCCCATCAAAGGTTTCGATTAAAGAAATTAAAGAATCCCGAGCAAAGGACTCTATACGGGCAGCTAAAAGGAGAAATCAAGTACTCTTTCAATGGTTGCGAAATAGTGAAAACCAAAACGAATCGATTACAAATAAATTAAACAGAAAAGAATACGAACAATTATGTAAGCTGCCGATAATTGTCGATTACCACTCAGTTGATCACAAAGAGGGTATGGCTCCATATTTTAGAATAGAATTAAAAAAAGAGGTCCAAGCTTTATTAAAAACAAAGAATGAAAATGGCACATTTAAATATTCCAAAAAAGATGGTAAACCATATGATATTTATCAAGATGGTCTTAAAATCTATACAACTATTAATACCTCTTTACAGCAAAAGGCAGAGGATGCCGTTGTTCAACATTTAAGTGGGGTTGATCCAAGTGGAGTGAATACCAGAAGTAAATCTTGGCAAAAAAGGTTTGATAAAACCGTGCGATACAAAAAGGACAAATGGCCATTTCTCAAAAGCACTCCTCAAAAAACAATTGATAACCTAATTAACCAAAGGAGAGTCGGTAGCGGTCGATATTATAACATGAAAAAAGCCGGGTTTTCTAAAGCTCAAATCATGAAGGTTTTTGACACTCCAGTACAAATGAAGGTTTTTAGCTGGAGCGGTGATAAAGATACTGTTATGACGCCAAATGACTCGATTAGGCATGCCTTATCATTTTTACAAACAGGCTTAATTTCCATGGAACCAAAAACCGGTTTTGTTCGAGCTTGGGTCGGGGGTATTAATTTTGATTATTTTGAAGATGATCAGGTTAAAAAAGTAAAAAGACAAATAGGGTCAAC
>WTIB01000098.1 GCA_011522905.1 Crocinitomicaceae bacterium
TGTCTCTCTTGTACACGACTATCAACACTTCCCCAATTTATACCTGAATAATTCCCTGAAGCATTTATATTAGCAAAGTCTGCGAGTTGCACTTGTACTTGTCCAACTGCTGCCGATCCTCCTTCACTGACAAAATCAGTCAGTCTTAATTCATTAATCCATGCTATAATACACTCTGATTCACCATTATCAGGCTGCCAAATATTGTTTGGATCATTTTTTAACGGGTTTCTAACTCCTACCATTATTGTTTTTAGTCCTTGGAGGTTTGGACTTCCTTTGACCTTAATTCTTCTGTTGGCATTTTTTGGATCTATTTTGGAGTATTCAACGATGTATGAAATCCCACTCGCACCTTGTTCAATATCTTGATTACGGTCTTTTTTAAGCTGAATAAGGTCATCAAATACAATTTCGATATTGTTGGTTTCAGGCCAGATGTCCTCAGGATTTGTTGACCCCCATGGAGTTACATCTAAAGGCAACTCGTATTCATAGTAATTGTCAACAAAGTCTGTCCCCAAACGGACAAACATGGTAAGGTCCTTATCTTTTAAAGTATTCGGAACAACCTCTTCTGCGTGCGCAAACATTTTTAATTTCTTATATGTTCGCACGTCAAATTGAACGTTTCTGTAGGCTGCTCTTGCATCACCGTCTTGTAGATTACAAATGTCCAGTACCAGTGACTGTTCATTCATCTGTCGTTGATATACCTGTGAAGGATCAATTTCTCGAACAATACCAGGTGGGATTTCGTATTTAACTGGACTTCTTTGGTCATTTTCTTCAACATTCACAGCACCAATATTAAATGTTGTCAAGTTTGGGTCTTGTTGTATACTGAGTCCCGGTTGACTGAGATCCTCTAGAAAACGTCTCCACTCTCCTCTAATTAATTCCAGTCTCGCAAATCTTAAGACGACCTCCTCGTCGAAATTCTTTAAGAACATACGCATAAATCGAATTGATCTGAAATCTTGAATTCCATTCACTTTTTTCTCAAAATCTGTGATAGGAATTTTAAATTGATACCATACCTCTGTTTTATTACCATTTTGGTATGTCTGTTTATTCGTGATGTAATTTTTACCTTCTTGCATGTCCTCAGGACGCATGCTCACCTTATATTGAAAATAGCTCTCTGTTTCCGATAAGTTATTGTCTTGATTAATATCTTCAATATCCGGCATGTTAGAGCCTTGTGTTGGGTACCCATTTGCATTTGCGGTATCCGACATTTCCGTTGTAGGGGAATTTCCTTCCATTCCATTAAAACGTTTATATCTATTTAAAATGTCTGCTTCAATATTATCATAATTGTCATCTAAATAATAATTGTAATCATCATTTGAAGGGTCGGCAATCATTCTCGATTTAGTAACTGCTGTTAGGTTGGGGTTATTATTTACCCAATTCACATAATTTTCGAAGGCAATTTGTTCCTCTGTATTATTCCATCCATCTAGTCCTACATCCTGATTTAATCTCGATGCAGGATCATTATCAAAGGCGTTTACAACAACCTGTTGCGTAGAAATTTTCGCCCATTCTGTTGTATCTAAATTGTCATTTACTGAAACGCCTTGCCCCGGAAGACCGTTTTCAAAACTTTTTCTAGAATCGGGAAGTACGTCTTCCGAAATATTACCTAAGTTAAAATATAAATCACCTCCATTGTGAAATGCAAGTGTATCCACATTTTCAGCATCTTGATTGAATGGGTCCAATACCCAAAACTGAATAAATTCAATATTCGCTAATTCAAAATCGTTTGTTGTCAGACCTCTCATAATACCTCCCCATCTATTTTCGGGATCAATAAAACGCCCTAAAGAATCCACAGTATTGGTCGTATCATAATTATACATTCCACGCTCCTCAGGGTAGTATGCCAAGTCTAAAACAGGGATGTTTTGAATAGAACCGTATTGTAATTGTTGATTCGGAAATATCTCATTTTGATTTACCAATCTCATTCGACTGTCTGCAAGAATCTCTCCTCCATTTTCTTTAATATGCTGTGGTGTCAAGGAATTGCTTTGATAAAATACGGGATCAATTACATACCAAGAGGTTTTTGCCCTTTTGTATCCTGCAGATAGGTTCTTAATATCTGCTTCAGGGAATAATGTTGGTTGACCTTGAGGAATTGATGCAAGACGCCAAGCCGTCACAGTTCTTAAATCAATCGCACTTTGGGCGGCTTCAAAATCATCAATGTACGATGTCCCCTCTCTATTAATCGCCCGTGGTTGACCAGGGATTAAGTGCGCAACCTCACCAGTAAAGGAAATGGTTGACTTTTGCTTGGTTGAAATAACGGGGAGTAGATCAACGAGTTTTGTAAGGAAAGGAACTTCAGCTCTAAAGGCGAGATCCGCTCCAATGACATTGTTTTTAAAAGGCTCACTTCCAAAATCTACTTTTTGCGTTACCGGACGTTCCATCATTCGAATCCAGGTAGCTCCTATTTTGAATTTATCGCTAAAACGATATTGATAACGACCACCAATCATCGAACGTGCCTGAAAACCGAATACAGAATTACTTTCTATCGAGATTTTTATCGGTGTGTTGGATTCTAAAATTCCTGTATTTAGAATTTTTACTCTTCCGAAGGCATAATCCACGGTATAATCAACACCCTCTACGAGGCGTATACCTCCAGCTGTTACTGATACAGATCCCTCTGGGACTGACATTACGTTTAATGGGATGTCAGAGGTAATCGAGGATTGATATTCACCTTTGAAAATGAATCTGTTTTTACTAGGAATCTGTTGCGCGGCCGTTTTTGTAGAATCATATAATTCATTAAATGCAATTTTATCAACTGTAATTTGAGGGATACCCGCATCGGTCATTTTATCGGCAAGCGTTTTACCAAAAGGCTCAATGGTTGAGAAAAAGATTCGTCCGTTTTTTTTGTTGATGGTTCCTCCGTTGTCGATTTTATTTCCAACCTGATTGAAAGGTGCAAAGTCAAAAACCCCATCAGAAAATGGTTGGTTATTTTGATTGATTTTATCCATGTCAATCAGTGTAACAATCTGTTTGTCATCAATACCATCCAAAGGCATAATTGGCAATTCAACAGAGGTCTCTGGATTATTGTATAATACATCGATTTTGAATCCAAGCTGATCTACCTGATAAGCTCCTATTGAGTACACGTTTTTCATCATCAAATCCCACACCTTATTATTTGGATTCGTAATGGTGGGTTTTAGGAGTTTTAGGATAAGTGCATCTTGACCTGTTGAACCATCTGTTGAGAATTCTCCAACCTGATATGTTTCACCTCTGTAGGTGTATTCATAAGCAACACTAAGTACTTCATCGTTATTCAGCGGCGTGTTTAAAGAGATATATCCAAGCAAGGCATTATAGGTATATTCACTAGCTTCAAGTCGTCTTGCATTTTCAAACTTTTCATATTCAACGGCTTGGTTGAAAGGACCTGGAGCAGTGAATTGAGAGCTAAGAACACCAACGGAATTGGCAAAACCTCTAATAAGAGGTTGATTCGCAGCCCATTCATACAATCCGTTTGATTCGTTGCGTGGAATAATATCAGATGAGTAATTACCTGGATTTCCTTGACAATTGGATTGGAGGGATTCTCCAAGGTCAGCAAAAGCTATGATATTTCGTGTATTCTCAATCGTATTATTCCGGTTCGTTACCCATACCTCTATTCGGGTGATGTACATTGTTGAACTCACCACGGGTAAAGTAGACATGGCCTCATCATAATGCTGTTGATGATATAGGTTTAAAAAATAGTGTCGATTGGCCTCATAGTTGTCTGCCGTAAGCTCAAATTCTTGAACTTGGGATTTTCCACTTACATTAATCTCATTTCTTTTTCCTTTGGAGGAGGCGGCAATCAAATCAACTGTTGCTCGTCCAAACCTTAGCTGTGTTTTTGCCCCAAAAAGTGTTTGTGAACCTTGAATTAATGAAGTTGGAAGCTCTAAAGCGACATTACCAAGTGCAATTTTTTGTAGAATTTGATCCTCGTCACCAGTATGCTCGAGTGATGAAATGTTCTCAAAATCAAATGAGGCTTGGGTATTGTATTTTGCTCCGATTTTTAATTTCGTTCCAATTTGTCCCACAATATCCATATTGATATTTTGCTGAAAATCAAAACGAGTTACTCTTCTTTGGCGAAGAGGGAGTAGCGGATTGTCGTATCTCGAAGAGTTGGCACCAAGAGACAATTCAATATTTCCTTGGGGCCTAATTGTTATTTCGTCTGATCCGAAGAAATTTTCAAATGCTTTACTTCCTATTTTAATGGGTAGCTCAAATGCTCTGTTTTCCTCTGTTTCTTCTTCTACCAATTCAACCCAATCTTGTGACATAGATTTCTCTCTCTTGTATTCCAAGTATTCCTCCAAAGTCATCGTAGATGGATTTCGATAATACAATCCACTGCCTAAGGATTCAGAAAAAATATAGGTCCCTGTTAACGGGTCATAGGTAATACTTTGATTTAAACCGGAAGGGTCTCCAAGATCAAATCTTTGATTGTCAATTTGAAAAGGATTTAATGGGTTTACAATTGGAAAGGGAAGATCAAAAGGATTATTTTGAGAAATAGCCGAAAAACTAAAAAAAAGGCATAAGATGATTAAGCCTTTTTTTAATTGAAAATGATATGTTCGCCTATTGCTCAATTTAAAGTTGCTTCAACGCTTCTTTGATCAACTCTTCCACAGATTTTTCATCAGAATTCAACTTGTTTAGAGTTTTTTCTGCTGCTTTTTTGTCGAAGCCCAAAGAAACTAAAGCATTTAACGCGTCAAACTTGTTTGTATTGTTCGTACTTACGATATTTTCATCTTCACTACTAAACCCAACAACTTTTCCTTTTAAATCGATAATAACGCGTTGCGCAGTTTTTGCTCCAATCCCTTTTACACTTTGGATTGTAGCGACATCATCTGACTGTATTGCGTGGGCTACTTCAGATGGGATTAAAGAGGACAGCATGATCATGGCTGTATTCGGACCAATTCCAGATACACTAATCAATAAATTAAACATTTCACGTTCTTCTTTTGAGTAGAAACCGTATAAAATTTGAGCATCTTCCCTAACAATTAATTTGGTATACACCTTTATCGCTTCGCTATCACTTAGAGATGAGTATGTATTTAATGATATTTTGATTTCATATCCAACTCCATTGCAATCAATAATAAGATCTGTTGGATTTTTTTCAATGAGTTTACCTTTTATTTGTGCGATCATTATTTTCTATTTTGAGATTGAGTTGCTGCAACCTTAACCATATTATTAATCTCTCTAACACTTGCTCCTAGTTGCAATACATGAATGGATTTATTGAGTCCAATTAAAATTGGTCCAATGGCATCTCCATCCGACATTTGTTGTAATAATTTATAAGAAATATTTCCAGCGGAAAGATTCGGAAAGATTAAGGTATTTACTTGTTTATTTGCCAGTTGGGAAAATGAAAATTTATCATTCATTAATTCGGAATCTAAAGCAAAATTTGCTTGAACTTCACCATCTACGATAATATTCGGATGATTTTCATGAAGTAAACTAACGGCTTTTGACATTTTATCTGCGTCTTCTCCTGGTGATGAACCAAAATTTGAATAGCTCAACAGTGCAATTTTAGGAATGATGTTGAATTTCCTAATCGTCTTTGCCACATTTACAGTGATTTCGGCGATTTCTTCAGCATTTGGATTTAAATTGATTGTAGTATCAGCTAGAAATAAAGGGCCACGTTTCGTGTTCAAAATGTACATACCGGATACTACATTTACATCTTTTCTTAATCCGACACATTGTATAGCTGGACGGATACAATTTCGATATCCTCTAGTGACTCCTGTTATCATAGCATCGGCATCCCCTTGATCCACCATCATTGAACCGTAATAGTTACGTTCTCTCATGATTTGGATCGCCTCATATTCTGTAAAACCTTTTCTTTTTCGATTTTCAAAAAAGACCTTACCATAGCTTTCCCTTTTCTCTTTTTGGTCATCTGATTTTGGGTCAATTATTTCCAATTCAGGAAGCTCGATTGCATATTCTTCCATCAGCTCTTCAATAATGTTCTTTTTACCCAACAAAATTGGAATAGCCACCCCTTCTTCAAATGCCATTTGCGCAGCACGGAGTACTTTCACATTATCTGCCTCAACGAAGACCACCTTTTTTAAATTGTTTTGAGCCTTGATCGTTATGTTTCTCAATAGCTTGTTATCTAATCCAAGTCTCTTTTTTAAATCGTGGTCGTATTGCTCCCAATCCTTTATTGGATTCTTGGCTACTCCTGAATCCATTGCCGCTTTTGCTACTGCGGGAGCAACAGAATAAATAAGCCTAGGGTCTAATGGTTTTGGGATAATCTGATCCTTACCAAAGGAAATATTTGATCCACCATAAGCTTCAATTACTTCCTCGGGAATCGTTTCTTTGGCCAGCGCTGCAATCGCATGTACTGCAGCAAGCTTCATCTCTTCATTTATGGTTGTTGCCCTTACATCTAGGGCCCCGCGAAAAATAAATGGAAATCCTAGTACATTATTTACCTGGTTCGGGTGGTCAGATCTTCCGGTAGCCATAATTATGTCATTTCTAACTGAGGTAGCTTGCTTATAAGATATTTCAGGTTCCGGATTTGCTAAAGCAAATACAATCGGATTTTTACTCATTTTAGAAATCATCTCCTTGGAAACAAGGCCAGCTCTTGATAATCCCAAAAAGACATCCGCTTTTTTGAATACATTTTCAAACGAAATGGATTTATCGTGAACTGCAAATTGTTGTTTCATGATGTCCAAATCCTTTCGAGACTTACATAGAAGTCCCTTTGAATCAAACATAAAAATGTTTTCAAGTTTTACACCTAAAGAGTGGTAGAGCTGTGCACACGATAATGCAGAAGCTCCTGCGCCCGATACGACCACTTTCACCTTTTCTATTTTTTTATGGGCCAACTCCAAGGCATTCAACAGAGCTGCCGAAGAAATAATTGCGGTACCATGTTGATCATCATGCATGATAGGGATATTCAGCTCCTCTTTAAGTCTTTTTTCAATTTCAAAGGCTTCTGGAGCTTTTATGTCTTCCAGGTTGATTCCCCCAAAGGTTGGTGCAATTGCTTTAACAGTTTGGATGAATAGCTCAGGATCTTTAGCATCTATTTCAATATCAAAAACATCAATATCAGCGAAAATTTTAAACAACAATCCTTTCCCTTCCATAACAGGTTTTGAAGCTTCAGGTCCTATATCTCCTAAACCCAAAACAGCAGTGCCATTTGAAATAACCGCCACGAGATTTGATTTACTCGTGTATTTGTATACATCCTCAATATTTTCAGCAATTTTCAGGCAGGGCTCTGCAACTCCAGGAGAGTAGGCTAAAGACAGGTCTCTTTGGGAGGCATATGGTTTTGTTGGGATTACCTCAATTTTACCGGGTTTACCTCCTGAATGATAATCTAGGGCATCTTGCTTTCTGACTTTAGACATGATAAGTTGTTAAGGGCAACAAAGATAATAAATACGTGGAGTATAGCACCAAGATTAACTGGTAAAGATATCTCCTAGAAATTATGGTAGTTTAGACATTGGGAAACATCACAGATGCATCTTCCGATGCAAATAACATTTGCTCAGGACTTTCAAGTAATTCTTTAACATTCACTAAGAATCCAACTGATTCCTTTCCATCAATGATTCTGTGGTCATAAGACAATGCGACATACATAATCGGTCGAATCTCAACCTTGCCATCAATTGCTACCGGCCTTTCCACAATGTTGTGCATTCCTAATATAGCAGACTGTGGGGGGTTGATGATTGGCGTAGAAAGCATTGACCCAAAAACACCACCGTTCGTAATGGTAAAAGTGCCACCTGTCATTTCATCTGGAGTAATTTTACCATCTCTTGCTTTGATTGCCAATCTTTTGATGTCTGATTCAATTTCGTGGAGTTCCATTCCTTCCGCATTCCGAACAACCGGAACCATGAGTCCTTTGGGGGATGAAACAGCAATGCCTATATCAGCATACTCGTGTAAAATAATTTCTTTGTCTCCAATTTGTGCATTGACTGTTGGGAAGAGGTTTAAGGATTCCGTTACTGCTTTGGTGAAAAAAGACATAAAGCCTAAATTGACTCCAAATTTTTCAGCGAATGCTTCCTTGTATTTTTTTCTAAGGTCCATTATGGGCTTCATATCCACCTCGTTAAATGTGGTAAGCATTGCTGTTTCATTTTTAACAGCAACCAATCTCTGAGCAATTTTCCTTCTCAACATGGACATCTTTTCGCGCGAAGTTTTTCTGCCTTCAGGCTCAAAGCCACTAATTCCTCCGTTTAAAGCATTAATCACATCATTTTTAGTAATGCGTCCGTCTTTTCCAGTACCTTGAATATCTTCTGATTCAAGGCCTTTTTCATTCATTAATTTTGAAGCGGCGGGTGAAGGGTGTCCAGTGGCATAAGTTGTTTCACTCGGAGTATGTGAAGTTTCTACCACTTTTTCCTCTGTTGGAGAAGGGCTTTCAACTAATTTTGCTTCAGGTGCATCTTTTGGTTTTTCTGCACTCGTATCAATAGTACAAACTACCTGACCAACCTGAACAACATCACCTTCTTCAGCCTTGAAAGATATAATACCACTTTCTTCAGCCGGTAACTCGAGTGTGGCTTTATCAGAATCCACTTCTGCAATTGCCTGATCTTTCATTACATAATCTCCTTCACTTACAAGCCATGCCGCTATTTCTACTTCTGAAATTGATTCTCCCGGACTAGGTACTTTCATTTGTAACAAACCCATATGCTTATACTTTTATTTTTTTAATGTTTTGTCGGAATAAGAAAAAATCTCCTGAAATAATAATTCTAATCTTTTTTCATGAAGATTTTTTGAACCCTCAGCAGATGCCGCACTAGCAGGCCTACAAATTCCAATAATATTTTCATTTCGAAGCTTCATAGCCACGTGTGTCCAGGCACCCATATTAGCTGGTTCTTCTTGTGCCCAAATCAGATTTTTTACTTTGTATTTATCACGTATTTTTTTGAGCTGTATCTCTGGCCATGGATATAACTGTTCGATTCTTACAAAGGCCATATTTTTTACCATCATTTCTTGTGCCTTTTGCTTCATCTCATAATAGATTTTACCTGAACAGAGAACAAGACTATCTATATCTTTTGGATTGGCATCCGGGTCATCGATAATCTCTGAAAAGGACCCACTTGACATTTCCTCAATTGGTGACACAGCCATGGGGTGTCGAAGAAGAACTTTGGGTGTGAAAACAACTAAAGGTTTTCTATACGCTCTTTTAATTTGCCTTCTTAAAAGGTGAAAATAGTTCGATGGGGTAGACGCATTGACGATTTGCATGTTCAAATCAGCACATTGCTGAAGAAAGCGTTCCATTCTACCACTAGAGTGCTCTGCACCCTGTCCTTCATATCCGTGAGGTAATAGCAAGACAAGGCCTGTTGGAGTAGCCCATTTGTCTTCACCAGCAGAAATAAACTGATCCACAACAATTTGAGCACCATTAAAAAAGTCTCCAAATTGAGCTTCCCAAATCGTCAGATTATTAGGAGTTGCCAATGAGTACCCATATTCAAATCCCAATACACCATATTCACTCAACAAAGAGTTGTAAATGGAGAATTTTGCTTGATCTTCTGCCAATAAATTGAGCGTTTCAACTTGTTCCTCGTTATCCTCGGTAATAACCACTGCATGGCGATGAGAAAAAGTACCTCGTTCAACATCTTGTCCAGAAATTCTCACTGCGTGTCCTTCAACGAGCAAAGAGGCATAAGCAAGCATTTCGGCACATCCCCAGTCAAGTGAATTTTCTTGAAATGACTTTAGTCTATCATTGAATATTTTATTGATTTTTCTGAAGTACTTTTTGCCTTCAGGTAGAGAGGAAAGCTTCTCACCTAAAGATTTTAATGTGTTTACGTCAACTCCTGTTTCAGGCGAGTGATCGAAGTCCTTTGCGTTTCCGTATCGATAATCTTTCCAAGTGTCACTCAAAAATTCATGAACTTTTGCTTTTTCTGACTTTCTTGAAAGTGTAAATTCTTCTTCTAAAAATTGAGCGTATTCATTTTCTATATTTTTTGCTGAATCTTTAGCAATAACTCCCGCACCTTCTAAATCTTTGAAATATATTTCTTTCGGATTCGGGTGTTTAGAAATTAGACTATAAAGTTTGGGTTGGGTAAATTTTGGCTCATCCCCTTCATTATGACCATATTTTCTGTAGCAAAGTAGATCAATAAAAATATCACAGTGAAATATTTGTCTGTACTCTACGGCAATTTCAACAGCGGTAACAACGGCCTCAATATCATCTCCGTTAACATGGAAAACGGGAGAGCGTGTTGTCTTGGCTACATCAGTGCAATAAGTGGAAGACCTTCCATCTAAATAATTTGTGGTAAATCCAACTTGATTATTTACCACAATATGTATTGTTCCACCGGTTCTATATCCATCAAGTTGAGCCATCTGAATCGTTTCATAGGCAATTCCCTGACCAGCAATGGCTGCGTCCCCATGAATCAAGACTGGACAAACGCGTTTTTCATCTTTAAGTTCGTGGTCAATTTTTGCTCTCGCAATACCCTCAACAACGGTATTCACCGCTTCAAGGTGAGAAGGATTTGGGGCAAGCGTCATTCCTACCTTCTTACCACTATCTAGTGTGACCTCCGAGGAGAAACCCTGATGATATTTGACATCACCATCAAAAGTGGATTCAAAATCAAATTCTTTGCCTTCGAATTCTGAAAAAATATCTTTGGGTCTCTTTTTAAATATATTGGTTAGTGTATTTAAGCGTCCGCGATGCGCCATACCCATTACAAAGTCTTCTACCCCAAGCTCTGATCCTTTTGATACAAGTACATCAAGAGCTGGAATAAGAGATTCTCCACCTTCGATGGAAAATCTTTTTTGCCCGACGAATTTTTTTCCCAGGAAAGATTCGAATCCATGAGCCTGAACTAATATTTTAAAAAGCTTCAGTTTTCTTTTCTCATCAAAAACGGGTCTATTTTTGATTTCAATTTTGTTTCTAAACCATTCCGTACGGTCTGGTCCACGCATGTACATGTATTCAATACCAAT
>WTIB01000302.1:0-1246 GCA_011522905.1 Crocinitomicaceae bacterium
GAGCTTTTTCTATGGCCTGATTGTTGGCTTTCGAAAACCCATAATTCTTTTTATTCTCGATAAGAAGCACACTGGGAAACTTCTTTTTTAACATCATTACAGAGCCATCTACACTGTTATTATCAACCACGAATATCTCTACATTCAATTTTTCAGAGGCCATGATGACAGAATTCAAACATTGCTCTAAGAAATATTCTACATTGTAGTTAACAATGATTACGGACAAATCTATATTTGATGTTTTACTAGTCATTTTTTACCGCGATACAAGAGATTTCAATGGAAACATCAAGTGGTAGTTTTGCTACCTGCACAGTTTCTCGAGCCGGATATATTCCCTCAAAATAACTTGAATAGATTTCATTCACCTCGGAGAAATCAGCCATATCTTTTAAAAAGATGCTACACTTAACAATATCTTTCATCTGCATATCGGCCGACTCCAATAGCGCTTGAATATTAAGCATCACTCTATGTGTTGCTTCCTCAATACTTGCCATTTCAAGATTACCTGTTTTTGGGTTTAGTGGGATTTGTCCACTCACAAAAAGCATATTGTCCTGAAGTATACCTTGGCTGTAGGAACCTACCGGTGCAGGTGCATCAGCGATCTGAATTGCCTTTTTACTCATATTTAGTCAAATGAATTTACTTAGGTTTGTACTTTGCAAAGAAACGACAAAAAGGCGACATGAAAATACTGTTAATTGATTTTTACGATTCTTTTACATTTAACCTAATGCATTATATCGAATCATTGCATTCGGATGTGAAAGTAGTCAGACATGATGAGGTCAATGATGTCCGTATCTTGAATGAATATACACATGTGGTTTTGTCGCCAGGTCCTGGAATGCCCGATGAAAAAGAAAACATGTTTGAAATTATTGAATATTGCGATGGTAAAATTCACTTATTGGGAGTTTGTCTGGGGATGCAGGCCATTGGCCTCTATCTAGGTGGTAAATTAGAAAACATGGATGAGGTAAAGCATGGGGTTTCAGCTGAAGTTGAATCAAATGGAGTGGGTTTATTTTATAATTTACCAAAGCGCTTTTCGGTGGGCTTGTATCATAGCTGGATGCTTGTAAATATTGAAAAGAAATACATAAATGCCCGTTTATCGCACAATAAGGTCATCATGGCTATTTCTGATCCTTCAAGGAAATTGTATGGTGTTCAGTATCATCCTGAATCTATTTTATCTGAAAATGGTAAAGCACTCATTTCAAACTTTTTAAAC
>WTIB01000302.1:1346-2886 GCA_011522905.1 Crocinitomicaceae bacterium
ATTCATTTAAAGCGGTTTTATCGGGTTACCAAACTTTATTTCTGAATGAAATCACCGTCACCAGATCACGAGTCACCCAATTAGAATTTGGTATGGAGGAACTCGTTCTTGAGCAGGAAGAGGTAGTAGTTGTTGCCTCTCCTTTTATAAGAAAAAATGAATCTCCAGTTTCATTAAAAACATTAAACGCCACAGAAATTGAAAGGCTTCCAGGGGCAAATCGCGATGTGAGTAAAGTGATTGCTGCTCTTCCAGGGGTAGCCTCACGAGCAACATTCAGAAATGATATCATCATACGTGGAGGTTCTCCAGGAGAAAATAAATTTTATTTGGATGGGATCGAAGTACCCAATATCAATCACTTTGCTACTCAAGGGAGTAGTGGTGGTCCTGTGGGCTTGCTAAACGTCAACTTTATTAGGGAAGTAGATTTTTACTCAGGAGCTTTTCCTTCTAATCGGGCCAATGGTTTGAGCTCTGTCCTTTCATTCAAACAAAAAGAAGGAAATACAGAAGGTTTAATCACCAATTTCGCCTTAGGTTCGAGTGATGCTGCATTGACTTTTGACGGACCACTTGGAGAAAAAGCCAATTTTATTTTCTCTGCAAGAAGGTCTTATCTGCAATTTTTATTTGCAGCCTTGCAGCTCCCTATTTTGCCTACCTACAACGATTTTCAATACAAAGTAAACTTCAGACCAAATCAAAAAAACAAAATATCATTTATTGGCTTAGGAGCCATTGACAATTTCAATTTGAACAGCAGCGTAAACGATAATATAGATGACCCTGATGTTGTTGAATACAACAATTTCATCCTTGGAAATATTCCCATTCAAAACCAGTGGAACTATACGGTAGGGGTGAATTGGTTGCATTATTCGGAAAATTCGTACCAAAATGTGGTGCTGAGCCGAAACATGCTCAATAATACCTCAACCCGATACAAAGATCTCATCGAAACACCTGAGAATTTATTATTGGATTATTCTTCTTTTGAGGCAGAAAACAAATTCAGATTTGAGCATACCTACAATAAAAATGGCTGGCGATTCAACGCGGGAGTCGGGTATGAGTTTGCCAGATACTTCAATTCTACTTTCAATAACATTACCGTTTTTGGTCAGCCCGTGGTCATTGATTACGAAACGGACCTGACGCTTAGCAAGTTTGCCTTGTTTTCTCAGCTGAGCAGAAATTATTTTAATGAAAGATTGGTTACTTCAGTTGGGCTAAGAAGTGATTTTAGCTCATATTCGAGCAGCTTATCTAACCCCTTGGATCAGCTTTCACCGAGTTTTTCAATAAGCTATCGTCTCAATGAGGATTGGGCCATCAATGCCAATATCGCACGATACCACCAATTGCCTTCATATACGATTTTAGGATACAGAAATGCGGAAGGGGATTTAGTTAATGCCTCAAATAATGTGAAATACATTCGCGCTGATCATTTGGTGTTTGGAGGGGAATATCTAACAGGATGGAAATCGAGGTTTACCTTGGAGGCTTTCTATAAAATGTACAGCCGTTATCCATT
>WTIB01000179.1:0-5803 GCA_011522905.1 Crocinitomicaceae bacterium
CCAAAATATAATGATAAAGTTGGTTTCCCATTCATGAACATGGGTCTGATGGTAATGAATAAATCAATTGCCAAATTTCTTAATGGTCAAACGGCTAAACAGTTTATTGAACGTCAAGAATTTAAAATGTTTGTTGATGGTGTTGGTGCATGGAAATGGTCAACAGATCAGACTCTATTAAACTACTTCATGAAATCTCGTAACGTGCCTGTTAAACACATGCACTGGAAGTGGAATGGACTTTATAGTGCCAATAAGAAAATTGATGAATGCCACTTCGTGCATTTTTTCTTGAAAGATCTTTTACCCGAACGAGGTGAAAACGTAAAAGAATTAATGGAGCAGATTTCGTGATCTTAATCTCTCACAGGGGTAATATAAATGGAATAATTAAAGATAAACCAGAAACACGAATCGATTGAAACTTTCCAAATCGCTCTATAACAGCAGCAGAAGCTTCCCTTACAATTAAAATTGTTTTAAAAATCAACAGGGAAATAACCAGAAAAATTACAATATTGGGTACCGCTTCAGAAAGATCTGTGCGTAAAATAAGGTTGGTGAACATAATTATATTATTGAATGGTTAATTTCTTTTCAAGCTCTTCAAGATAAAGTCGGAATTGCTTATCTGTCTCAGACAGGTTCACAACGGTTCGACATGCGTGAAGAACAGTTGCATGATCTTTCCCTCCACAATGAGCACCGATATTGGCCAAGGAGGATTTTGTCATTTTTTTAGAAAAATACATAGAGATTTGTCTTGCCTGTACCACCTCTCTTTTTCTTGTTTTCGACTTGAGAATCTCTATTGGAAGATCAAAATAATCACATACCACTTTCTGTATGTATTCAATAGAAACTTCGCGAGCTGTACTTCGAACGAATTTATCTACCATTTGCTTGGCAAGATCGAGCGTTATTGCCTTCTTGGTTAAAGAGGCCTGAGCCAGAAGGGTATTTAAAGCACCTTCAATTTCTCTAACATTTGTGTTTATTGAATAAGCCAAGTATTCCACTACCTCTTTTGGCAATTCAATTCCGCTACCATACATTTTTTTCTGAAGTATAGCAATTCGCGTTTCGAGATCTGGAGTACCTAAATCAGCAGATAAACCCCACTTAAATCTCGATAATAACCTTTGCTCCATTCCTTGCATTTCGACAGGAGCTTTATCCGAGGTTAATACAATTTGTTTTCCGTTTTGATGTAGGTGATTAAAGATTGAGAAGAATACATCTTGTGTTCTTTCCTTTCCAGCAAAAAACTGAACGTCATCAATAATCAAAACATCAATCATTTGATAGAAATGAACAAAATCATTCGTGGATTGATTTTTTATAGCGTCAATAAATTGATGTGCAAATTTTTCCGACTGCACATAAAGTACTGTTTTATTCGGGAAGTTTTCTTTGACCGAAATTCCGATTGAATGCGCCAAGTGTGTCTTACCTAAACCAACACCACCATATATTAATAATGGATTAAAGGCCGTACCTCCTGGCTTATTTGCAACCGCAAATCCTGAAGCTCTCGCCAACCTGTTGCATTCTCCTTCAATAAAATTGTCGAAGGTAAACGCCGGAATCAAATTAGATTCAATGTTTAATTTTTTGAGTCCAGGAATAACAAATGGATTTCTAATTTGCTTTTCATTTCCACTAATGGGAACATTTACTGGAGAATTTTTTAGTGAGTTCGAACTGTGAGCAGGAATTTTAACGGTATATGGATTACTTGTTTTATTATTATTTTCCATAACAATACTGTATTCTAAACTGCCATCACTTCCCAATTGCTTTTTTACCACTTTTCTTAATAAAGTGATGTAATTTTCTTCCAACCACTCATAGAAAAAATAAGAAGGTACTTGAATAGTCAAAACGTTTTTTTCTAGTTTAATAGGAACGATTGGTTCAAACCAGGTTTTAAACGCTTGAAGTGAAATGTTATCCTTAATGACTTTTAGACAAGATTCCCATGCACCCTCGTGGTTTTTACTCATAGCAGATTGTTTCTAATTTGGTTTAACTTGTAAATCAATAAAGTATTGACTACCGACTTTCTTAGGACAAATATTCTCATAAAAAAGTTAAAAAAAAACCCGATTTGCTATTGACTTTTTAAAAACTTTTTTTAAGTGAAAGTGACACTTTCAGTTTGATTGGAATTTTGTCCTTACTAATCTAATATTTATTTAGCTTTATCAAAAGAAAAAATAGACAAATTAATGATCTCCCACGAAATACAGCTAAGAATAAGATATGGTGAAACAGACCAGATGGGTTTTTGTTATTATGGAAATTATGCACAATTTCTTGAGGTAGCTCGTGTTGAAACCCTAAGAAAGTTTGGAATATCTTACAAAGAACTTGAGGAAGAGGGCATTTTGCTTCCAGTTAGGAACTTTTCAATCAAGTATATTGCTCCTGCAAAATACGATGACATTATTCACATCCAAACAGTCGTAAATGAAATAAAAAACGCCCAAATTATTTTTACATATTCTATTTTTTTAAACAAAAAGCTTATTGCGACGGCTCAGACAGAATTGGTTTTTGTCTCTGCAAAAAACTTCAGGCCAATGAGTATGCCAAAACAATTTGAGCTTTTAAAGCAAAAGCTGGTGTAAAAGACATCAAAAAAATAATGTACGAAAAAGAAGAGCTGCCATACAAAATCAAATACCCAAAACAGCATAAAACAGGTATTCTCCTCAGCATACCTCATTGTGGCATTTCTTTTCCAAATGAAATTCAAAGTCATTTTAATGAACAAAAGATGATGTATCCTGATGATACGGATTGGTATTTGGAAAAACTCTACGATTTTGCGGCATCTATGGGTATAACTGTAATTGAAGCTGTATACTCAAGATGGGTGATTGATTTGAATCGAACTCCTCAAAATAAAAATCTTTACAATGATGGAAGAATCATTACTGCCTTATGTCCAACAACGGACTTTTTGGGAGATCCCTTGTATAAATCTAGGGAATTTGAGCCAGGTAGAAATGAAGTTGATCGGAGACTCATAAAATATTACAAGCCATACCACAAGAAGATTGACGAACTGCTCGAAGAGCTTCAGAATGAGTTTGGTGAAGTTATTTTTTGGGACGCACACTCAATTCGGAGAAACGTAGTTACCATTCAAAAAGAAGATTTCCCAGATTTAATTCTCGGAAACAATGATGAAGCAACTGCCTCCTCTAAAATCATTAATAATGTGTTAAACTCACTACGAGAAAGTGGGCTTGAAGTCAAACACAATCATCCCTTTAAAGGTGGATATTTAACAAGATCAAAAGGAAATCCTCAAAATAAGATACATGCACTTCAATTAGAAATGTCAAAAGATTTGTACATGTCCAATAATGAGCTCAATTACGATGAGAAGAAAGCAGAGGAGATAAAGAAAATACTTATAAAAACATTTAAGAATCTAATCACTTTAATGAATGAATGAATTTGCATTTAAAGGAATCCTGCAAAAAGAGGGTTGGATAGAAAGCGTCAAAATCAAAACTAATGATGATGGTATCATTTTAGCAATTGAAAAAGATGACAAAACCACTCATAAAGATTATGCCATACCTGGATTTCAAAATGCGCATTCTCATGCTTTTCAATACGCAATGGCTGGTTTGGCTGAGCTTCATCCAATTACAGAAACTCAAAATGATTTTTGGAGCTGGAGAAAAACCATGTACCAAATTGCCTTGAATATAAGTCCTGAGCAATTGGAACATATCGCGGCAATGCTTTACAAGGAGATGCTGCGAAATGGTTATACTCATGTAGCAGAATTCCATTATTTGCATCATGACAAAAACGGAATAAAATATAATAATCAAGCTGAAATGAGCCAACGACTGATGTCGGCTGCTCAAACTGCAGGAATAAAAATCACCCTCATACCTATATTTTATCAAAATGGTGGTTTTGGTAAAAAATCAGAGAAGGAGCAGCGTAGATTCATATCAAATTCAATTGACGACTACCTAGCACTTTTCCAGTCTTGTGAGGAATGTATAGGTAACTTTCCAAATGCTTCGGTTGGTTATGGGGTACATTCAATGCGCGCTGTTGATACAGAAAATATTATTCGTTTAAGTCAATTAAAGAAAGAAAGTATCCCGATACATATTCATGTTTCAGAGCAACTCAAAGAAATTGAAGAATGCATATCTTATTTGGGTCAAAGACCGGTAGAATGGCTTTCGAATCATATTGAGATTGATGAAAATTATCATTTGGTTCATGCAACGCATCTCATAGATGAAGAGGTTGAATATATTTCAAACGCAAGAGCCAATGTTGTTTTATGCCCGAGTACAGAAGGCAATTTAGGAGATGGAATATTCCCATTAAAACAATTTCTCAAACATAATGGCAACTGGTCTATAGGAACAGATAGCCATGTTGGAATTAACCCGCTTGAAGAAATTCGAATCTTAGATTACGGACAACGCCTCATTACCCACAACAGAAATACATTTGGAAATCGAGACAGTGGAGACAATGGACTACTTGCGATTGAAAGCGCCTACATAAACGGTAAAAAAGCAATGGGTATTGACCAAAATGATTTTTTTGAGATAGGTAAGCCTCTTGACGCCTTGGTATTATCTTGTGAACATCCTTTGCTCCAAAGCACCTCCTCAAAAAACAGGAGTAATACCATCATATATTCGGGAGATAGCTCTATGTATAAAGGGACTATTGTCAATGGTAAATGGGTGATTGATAAAGGGCTTCACAAAAATCAAAATATCGATACTCATTTTTTAAAGACAATGAAAGAGCTTAACGTGAGATAAATATTAAGAACAAAACTTTAAAATCAAATTTCTTTTTTCTAACTTAAAGAGTATATGCTTGAAAATCTAAAATTGGTTCGTGATTTTTTTCCTCTTGTTCTTCTCAAAGGTCACCTAAAGTACAATTTCTTTGGGCTTTTGTATTGGGCTTTACTTTTTGCCATCATCTTTGAATCATTCGGAGCTAATTTTGGAGTTCCATTCCTATTTTTTTCACCAGAATACCTTGGCGAAGTCAGCTTATGGTCTTTTTTACTATTGGGTTTCTCTTTGGGTGGATTTACAATGGGGTTCAATGTATACAGCTATACAAAATTAGGACCGAGATACCCCTTTTTAGTGGTTGTTTCCACCCCGTTTTTTCGATTTTGTATAAACAATGCCTTAATACCACTGTCATTCATCATTATTTATTTGGTGAAGATGTCAAAATTTCAGCTTTATGAAGAATTTGCGCCCATATCAACTGTGCTGATATACAATATCTTTTTTATCATTGGTTTTTCTCTTTTTATTCTTTTATCCATCTTGTATTTCTTTCCATTGAGACGAAACCGAGATTTAGATGACAGTGAGTCTGAATCAAATCCCGTTTCTTCAATAACCAATAAAGGTGCAGGCAAAAAATGGTACAATTACTTTCGGGAAAACAGGAAAAGACATATTTACTATATCGGTAGAAATTTTAAAATATATAAAAGCAGAAGTATAGCTCACTTGGATGAATCAGTGGTTAAGCAGGTCTTTTCACAGAATCGAATTAACGCCTTAATATTTGAGATCATCACTATATCTGCATTCTTAAGCCTTGGGTTTTTGCGTAATTATTCTCTTTTTGAGGTTCCTGCTTCCATGAGTATCATCACCTTATTAACCATAATCGCTATGGTCTTTGGCGCACTAACATCATGGTTTCACCGATGGGCCTATCCTGCTATTTTTATTTCGATACTTGCCATGTCATATATTTCCAAAAATTT
>WTIB01000179.1:5903-11164 GCA_011522905.1 Crocinitomicaceae bacterium
TATGGACCTTTACGGTATTGTCAAATTGTGATGCAATTCTTGACGAAAATTTAAGTGGCCATCTTCAAATGATCACTGGGGCCTCCGGAGGAATGATTGGCGCTGCTTTTTACAGAGAGCTTATTTTAAGAAAGGAACGCGGGCTCATAAAAGATAAAAACGATCCAATTTATAAGGAAATGTTAGGGAAGGATTTATTGAATAAGCTATCATTCTCTGCATCTACTAGCGACCTTTTCATGAGGTACAAACAAATGGAATACAATGGACGAAAGTACACGCAAGAAAGAGGTGCACAATTTGAAAAACAGCTTCACCAGAATTTAAAGAATTATTTAGAACACCCCTTGGGTTATTATAAAAACCCAGAACTTAACAGTGAAATCCCTCTTATGATTTTCAGTCCTACCATTATTAATGATGGTAGACGTATGCTGATGTCCTCTCAAAATCTTAGCTTTCTAATTCAAGACAATGAAAGTACATCATATGAAAATATCGACTTTCAAACATTTTTCAGCTCAAGTAATCCTCAAGAGATACGCTTTTCAAGCGTTCTTAGAGCAAATGCCACGTTCCCAATGATCATGCCCATGATGGGTATGCCAACAATTCCCGAAATGCAATTAATGGATTCAGGTATTCGGGATAATTACGGAGGTAAAGTAACCGTTGATTATCTCTTTGCTCTTAGTGAATGGATTAAAAACAACACATCAGGAGTTGTCATTATCGAAATCAGAGACACAAAACGAATAATGGAAAATGAGCATTACAAAGAAATTTCACTACTAGATAAGGTTTTCCTTCCTTTTGGAAATGTCTACAGGAATTTTACAAGAACACAAGACCTAGATCAAGAACAGCTTATGAAACTATGTAGTGAGAGCTTTGATTTTCCGTTTGAAAAAATAACCTTCAACCTTCGCGAAGACTATAATGAGAGAATTTCCTTATCCTGGCATTTAACCAAAAGAGAAAAACAAAAAATTGGACTTGCTTTTGAAAGCAACGAAAATCAAAGAGCATTACACCGCCTTAAAACACTCCTTACCCCAAATGTAAAAAAGGAGACCGAAGTCTCCTTTTAATTATTAACCTGTAGCAAAGTTAATTTAGATACAACCCCTTTAACGCAAATTATAGAAAAGGGTTTCAATATTCAATTAACAATTGTTCATTGAAAAACAATTCAGGGCCCACAGAAATTAAATAATCTCATAGATATATTTGTTTCATGGGTAGTCAAAATCCTTCTATAAAAGCTTTAGTCAAATTAATTGATGATCCAGACGAAGATATTTTTCACCATGTGAGAGATGAGCTTATAAAATGTGGGAGCAAAGCCATTCCTTATCTTGAAAAATCCTGGGAAGACGACTATTATGGTTTGGTTTTTCAGAGTAGAATAGAAAATATCATTCATGATATTCAATTCGAAGAGGTAAAAAATGCACTAAAAAATTGGAATGATTGTCCTGAAAAAGATTTACTCGAAGGGGCCATTATTGTAGCACGATATCAATATCCCGGCATCATTGATTCTGAAATTCGCGATTACATACAAACGCTAAGAAGAGACATTTGGCTCGAATTGAATGATCACTTAACTGCCTACGAGCAAGTAAAAGTTTTTAATAAAATATTTTTCAAAGAACATAAATTTTATGGGGATAGTAAAAATTACCATTCGCCCGTGAATTCTTACATCAATACTGTAATTGAGAGTAAAAAGGGCAACCCCTTGAGTATCTGTTTGATTTACAGTATTGTAGCTCAATCACTAGATTTACCCATATACGGCGTAAATCTACCCAACCATTTTGTACTTGCCTATATGGATGAAAAAGGTTCGGGAGCCATGATCAATGAACAAAATGAATTTGGGGTATTGTTTTATATCAATGCTTTTTCAAATGGCGTTATATTTAACACGAATGAGATCAAACAATTTTTAGACGAGCTAAAGTTTGATCATAGACGAGAATTTTTTGAGCCCTGTTCAAACTCTGCTATCATCAAAAGAATGCTTACAAATCTTATTTCTTCCTTTCAAAAAGTTGGAAATCAAGAAAAAGTTGAAGAACTGAAAATTTTACGCAACATCATCGAAGGGATATAATCTCAATTTTATTGTATTCTTATCTTTGCCTTATGAATTATAATTTCACATCGCAAGATCGATTTATACGTTACGCAAAAATTGACACAACAGCTGATCCGGAATCAGAAACATTTCCTTCTTCAGAGAAGCAAAAAAACCTAGGTAAACTTTTGGTTGAAGAGCTTATGGAGCTCGGAGTAAAAGATGTTGAAATGGACGAATTTGGCTATGTCTTTGGTACGATTCCCTCTAATTCAGCTAAAGAAAACATTCCAACAATTTGCTTTTGCTCTCATATGGACACAGCACCAGATTGTAGTGGAACTAATGTCAAACCCATTGTTCATGAAAATTATCAGGGACAACCAATTGTACTTCCCGATGACAACTCCCAGGTCATTGAAACAAGTAAGCACCCTTACTTACTTAAAAAAATAGGTGATGATGTAATTACGGCCAGTGGCCTTACTCTTCTTGGTGCAGATGACAAAGCCGGAATTGCCATAATTATGGACTTCGTTCAACATTTGCGCGACAATAAGGATATTATTCATGGACCCGTTAAAATTTTATTCACTCCGGATGAGGAAATAGGAAAAGGTGTTGACTTTCTGGACATGAAGAAGCTTGATGCTGACTTCGGATATACCTTAGATGGAGGACCATTGGGTTCAATTGAAGATGAATCTTTTTCAGCAGATGCCCTGAAGCTAAAAATAACCGGAGTGAGTGCACATCCTGGATATGCCAAAAATAAAATGATCAATGCCATAAAAATAGCATCTCAACTCATTACCGCTCTACCACAAGACAGAATGACTCCGGAAACTACCGAAAAAAGAGAAGGATTCATTCATCCAATGTCCATCTCAGGAGGTTTAGAGCAAGCAGAAATTGATTTTATCATAAGAGATCACAATACAGCAAAACTTGCAGAATATGAATCACTTATTGAAGAAAAAATTCAAGAAATTGTAGAATTAAATCCTGGAGTCACTTATCAAATTGAAGTAACTGAACAATACCGAAACATGAAGGAAATTTTGAATGATTTCCCTCACGTAACTGGATATGCCGAGGAGGCCATGAAGAATGTAGGAGTTGACCCCTATTTCGATCTCATTAGAGGTGGAACGGATGGATCCAGACTTTCTTTCATGGGCATGCCATGTCCAAATCTATTTACGGGAGAAATGGCAATACATTCCAAGCATGAATATGTGGTGGTTCAAGACATGCATAAATCAGTAAAAACTTTGATTGAATTGATTCAAATTTGGGAGAAAAAACATGAGTCATAAGCTGATTATAAAAGAAATAAAATCTAAAAAATTCCAACCCGTGTACTTCTTACATGGAGAAGAGCCATATTTTATAGATGCCATTTGTGACGCCGTAATCAACAATTGTCTTCAGGAAGAGGAAAAAGGTTTTAATCAGACTATAATTTATGGTAAAAGTGCTGAGCCTAAAATGCTCATTAATGAGCTTAAATCATTTCCTATGATGGGTAGTGAGCACAGATTGGTTGTACTGAAAGAAGCACAATATTTCAGTAAACTTGAAGAGCTATGCCCATATCTAGAAAATCCAAATCCATCCACCATATTTGTTGTGTGTTATAAACACAAAAAATACGATCAAAGAAAAAAGTCTCTCAAACTTAGTGCGAAAAATGGGCTTGTCTTTCATTCACAAAAAGTTAAAGAATATCAACTCAATGAATGGATTGAAAATTACATTCGAAGTGTTGGATATTCCATTAATTCTAAAGGAATAATGCTTCTGGCTGAGTCTCTAGGAAACGATTTAGGCCGCATTGTAAACGAAGTGAATAAGCTTGGGATTGTATTAGGAAAGGATAAACAAATTACAGAACAGGTCATTGAGGAAAATATTGGTGTTTCAAAAGACTATAATGTCTATGAATTAACAAATGCCGTATCCGCATTAGAGCTAGACAAAGCATACAAAATCATTAATTATTTCGAATTAAATCCAAAAGCCGCAAAATTACCTCAGGTCGTTTCATCACTTTTTACTTTTTTTTCTCAGATATTGAAGATTCATTTCATTAAACAGAATTCTAGAGAAGCGATTGCAAAAACACTTCGTGTACATCCATTTGTCGCTGGAGAACTCTCTAAAGCAAAAAATCGGTTTAGCCCCAAAAAAATTGCTCGAAACATAGAGATACTTCAAGAATTTGATTTGAAATCTAAAGGTTACGGTGATGCAAGCTCTGAGGATGCTGACCTAATGAAAGAACTTGTCTTTAAACTGGTGAATTGATGATTTTTTATGCAAAAGAATGTACTTCTGGCTACGATTCATATACGCTCTCTGAGACCGAATCAAAGCATTGCGTAAGAGTTCTTCGCAACAAAATCGGAGATGAAATCGAGATCATTAATGGATTAGGTGAACAATTTATTTGTAAAATAATTGACGATCACCATAAGAGGTGTGAAGTGCAAATTGTAAAGAAGATTGTGCACTCTCATTCAGAACAAATGCTTCATATTGCCATGGCCATACCCAAAAGTAGCGATCGACTTGAATGGTTTATGGAAAAGGCAACTGAAGTTGGAATAAACAAGCTGAGTCTTATCAATTGCGAGCATAGCGAACGAAAATCTTTCAATGAAAAAAGATTGGAGAAAATTACCGTCTCCGCACTCAAACAATCCAAAAGATTTCATCTTCCGATAATTGAAGCTCCCACCACATTTGAATCGTTCCTCGAGAAACACCCTAAAGGTTATATTGGACACTGTAAATTAGACGAAAAGATTCGTGCAAACACAATGAAAGAAGTTCTACCTTTTCTCATTGGACCGGAAGGAGATTTTTCCAACGAGGAAATCCGCTTAGCGAAAGATTCGGGATATATTTCTGTGCAACTCAGTCAAAACAGATTAAGAACAGAAACTGCTGCACTTAGCGCGGTTTTTTATTTATCAGACCTTCTGTAAACAAAAGTTTCAAATTCGTACGCGTGCCTCTCATCTATGGATTGTGATAGGAGCAGCTCTTTTACCCATTCTGATTTGTCAAATTCAGGAAAAAAAGTATCCGCATTAAACTCGCCATTTACATGCGTAATAAACATTTCAATTAAATCCACCTTATCAATAGCCATTTTGTAAATTTCCCC
>WTIB01000257.1 GCA_011522905.1 Crocinitomicaceae bacterium
ATCTTAAACAAGGTCATTAAATCATTTTCCTAATTCATTAATGCAATGAATGAACTTTATTCATGATACCCGTGTTCAAGTAATATAATTATCAAGAATGCTCAGCTACTCCGTTTACTCCAATAAAAAATCTGACAAGTGGGTCACCTTCATCCATGGGGCAGGAGGGAGTAGTTCCATTTGGTTTCGACAGATTAGAGCCTTCAAAAAAGAGTTTAATGTACTTTTGGTTGATTTGCGAGGTCATGGAAACAGCCAAAATCGAAACAATCCTACTCCAAGTAAAGATTATACTTTCAAGGATATTTCCAACGATATTTTAGAGGTATTGCATCATTTAAAAATTGAGAAGTCACATTTTGTTGGAATCTCTCTTGGAACCATTTTGATTAGAGATTTGGCAGAACGAAATCCAGAAATGGTGGAGAGCATGATTATGGGTGGTGCCATTCTCAAGCTGAATACACGTTCCAAATTTCTAATGGGTTTTGGTAATGTTTTCAAATCCGTTGTTCCCTATATCTTTTTATACAAGCTCTTTGCATTTATTATCATGCCCAAGAAAAACCACAAGGAATCGCGATTACTTTTTGTAAATGAGGCAAAGAAATTATACCAAAAAGAATTTTTAAGGTGGTATAAATTGACAGCAGAGCTCAAGCCTTTGTTGAAATTATTTCGATTGAAGAATCTGGACATTCCCACCTTGTATGTCATGGGCGAGCAAGATCATCTGTTTTTACCTCCCATTCGAAAAATTATAGCGGATCACAAAAGTGCCCAATTACATGTCATTACCAATTGCGGACATGTGGTGAATGTGGAGCAACCCGTCGAATTTAATGAAAAGGTATTGGCCTTTTTGAAGTCGATTTAGTTTCCTAAAACTTCTCTCAATTTTACTTTGCAAAAAGCTGTTCCATGTTTTTGAATGCCTTGAATTCTAGTGCATTGTTTTCTGGATCCAAAAAGAATAATGTAGCTTGCTCACCTGCCTGGCCTTCAAAGCGGATGTAGGGCTCAATGACAAATTCAATCTGTTTTGCTTTAAGCTTTTCTGCCAGCTCGGTCCATTGGTTCCATTCCAGGACTACGCCAAAATGAGGGACAGGAACATCATGGCCATCCACAGGATTTGATAAGGGTTTATTGGAAACCTCAAAATCTGATTTTTGATGAATGACAAGCTGGTGATCAAAGAGATTAAAATCCACCCAATTTTCTGAGCTTCTTCCTTCCGCACAATTCAGTACTTCTTTGTAGAATTTCCTCATGACATCGAGGTTCTGAACGGGTATGGCAAGGTGGAAGGGGTTCATCTTTAAATGTTTTTTAACGGTTAATGTAAAATGCTTTTCAATGCATTTTTATATTGTGTTACATGCTGGCTATTCTATTTTTATTATATTTTCCATGTTAATTGTTCCATCGAGATTAATCTCGATAAAGTATACTCCTTCTGGTAAGTGTCGTATATCTATTTCTGTCTTGTTCTTCGCGTTAAAAATGTTTTTTCCGGTTACATTAAAAACAGAAATTTCTATTTGTTCATAATTAAGTTTAGACTGTATTTGGAGTATTCCATTTGTCGGATTTGGATAAACGAGAACTCTGTTTTTTTCTGCGACTTCACTATATATGGATATAGTACCACATTCAAGAGAATGCTGCTGAAAAAATGACCAAAGCAGATCAGTAGCACTAATATAGTTCGAAACAGAGTCACTACCTGAAGTTTGTAATCCTCCTGGCCAAGTATGTCCACCATCTTGAGTGATATAGTGTTGAACTTCAGAATTACAATCGCAAGATGTCCATTTAATAAATGTGTATTCAGAGTTATGAATAATCGTATCATTTATATCAACACAATTACTATTTTCTGCCCAGACATTTAACACTGAATCTTGAGGTGGATTATAGTGATTTGAGGGGCCACTACCAATACCTCCATAATAAGGAATATGTGTATCTAAATAGGAATGAAAATCAATTACGGGGACGGGACGGGACGGATTACAATCAACCATACTCATTGATGCCGCTACAGGTGCTATAGCCGCTATTCTTTCGGATAATTCGCAACCTAACCTGTAGGACATAAATCCTCCATTGGACATTCCTGTAGCGTAAATACGATTAGTGTCAACTGCATATAAATTGATCAAAGTATCTAATAATGCATCAATGAATCCAACGTCATCCGCATTAGAATTACTTGCATATCCACAGCACCACCCAGCATTCCAAGAACTAATATTTAAAACGCCCCCTACAACTCCTTCGGGGTATACAACTATAAAGTTTTCAGCATCCGCTTTTGTACTTAACTGTGATTGATATTCAATGCTATAGGCATTTCCAAACCCACCATGCATTGCAACGATCAATGGGATATCACTTGTTCCGTCATATCCAGTTGGTAAATGCAACAAGTATGTTCGATCCATACCATCATGGGGAATGCTATCATATTGAGCATAGCAGGATATTGAGAAAAACATTATCATCAATTGGACTAGATAGGTTTTAAATGACCATTTATATATTTTCATAATGTCTAAACAATCGAGTTTCTTATTTACGATTTCTTTCACAGCTTTTATGTAACGTCTCTGGCTAAAATACCCAATAACGGTATGGTTGGCATGATAGTTTTGGTATTTTTTGCTGGCAAAATCTATTTAATGATTATTTTTTGAATTGAATTTCCTTTGTCACTTTCTAAATATATCAGATACATACCTTTATTCTGATTGCTTAAATCAATCTCAATTTCCTGAAGATTTGCTGGTTCAAATTCCTTAACAATTTTTCCTTGTGTATCATAAATAACCATTGAACTGATTTTTTCAAGATTACTCCCTACATGAATTATAC
>WTIB01000275.1 GCA_011522905.1 Crocinitomicaceae bacterium
CCCTATAATTGTCGTTACCAATTTTTAGCGCTTTTTTCAAATCCAAAACCGCATCTTTTTTGTTGTTCTTATACTTAGAAAATGCTTCATTTTTTAATTTATAGAACTCGTCCATACTCGTAATTCGATTCTTGAGCTTTAAGACCTCTCGATCATTCTTGTATGGCTTCATTAAATCTGATTCAAGAATTTTTAATGCCTTCTCATAAAAATCAGGTCCTTTTAAAAAATTACTATTTGCTTTTTCTAGCTGCTGATTGAAAGCCTCTCTCTCCTGAAGCTTCTTTTGTGATATCCCCTCAATACCATCTCTAACTTGTACTTTATACTTGTCAATGAGCTTTTGATCTGAAAGATTATTAATAATTTTTTCTGCCCTCTCATAGAGCTGTAAACTCGCATCAAGGGAGTCTTTTGAGTTTTCTAACCTTTTAGCAGTATTTAAATATTTTTGAATTCTATCCTCATAATTGGAATTCTTCTTTTGTTTTTCTAACGCCTTTATTTCTGATTGAATTTTCATTCTTTGATTCGGGTCCAAATATTGAATTTCCCGAAGTTTGATTACAGCTGCGTCATATTCAGCTAATGCAATTAATGAATCTGAAGATGATCTTAAAGACTTAAGTTTTTCCTTATTTGATTCTAGTTTAGATATTGTGCTTTTGTATTCTTCAATTTTGGTAAGCTTGAACTTAATTTGATTGTCACTCATTATTTTCAAAGCATCTACATAAAAATTTTCTGCCGCCTCATAGTCTTTCGAGGCATAGGCCATATCCCCTTGTTTTTTGAGACTTTCAAATTCTTTGCGTTTTTCGATATCCTTAGCTTGCTTTTCGATTGAAGCCTCAATTTTCGCTTTAGTATTTAATAAATCTGGATTGTTCTTATTGTAAAAAAGTGCAGAATCTACATAAACCATGGCCTCTTGGTATTTGTTTTCCTTTATAGCCAGATTTACCTTTTTCTTAAAAGTCTCGGACTTATTTAAATCGGACATTTTATTGTATGCTTGTAGCACTTGTTCCTCAATGTCTTTTTTAAATTTCTCCTCAGGAACTGCAATATTCCTTGATGCATCCCAATGAAATTTTTCGGCATAATTATTCTTGATAAAGCTCAAATCCACTCCATCCTTAATTTCAAAAAGCTCTATCACAAGCTCTTCCATGGCTTGAAGAATTCCATTTGGGTTTTGAACTTTTAGCTCTTTAAAGTCAAGTAAAACCTTTTTGGTAATAAATCCAGGTTTTGAAATCATCATATCAAAGGGCATTTTAGTGGTAATATTTCCACTTATAAAATAGTTTCCATTCACATCAGATAATGACTTCGAAACCATTCTACCATCTTGAAATAAATATAAACTAGCTCCGTTTAACTTCTCTTTGGATGAAAAATTATTAACAAAACCTTCTAAAGAAATTTCAAGTTTTTTCTGAGCTGAAATCACAAAAGAGCACATGAATAACACGAGAAACAAAAACCGAATCATAGAAAGCTATCTTTGTATATAATATTTGCAACGCAAAAAACTAATTTTGTTGCATATACAAAAATGCGGAAAAAAGACGAATAAAAATAATGCTTCGAATTGATAATCTAAGTTACTGGGAAAAATCGACCTATCTTGAAAACATTGATTTTCTCATTATAGGATCTGGAATTGTGGGACTTACTACGGCAATTTTCTTGAAAAAGAAGAATAAAAATTATAAAGTTTTGGTCATTGACCGAGGTTATTTGCCCACGGGAGCAAGTACTAAAAATGCTGGTTTTACCTGTTTTGGAAGCCCAACAGAACTTTTTGATGACCTTCAAAACATGAATGAATTAACAGTTTGGGATACTTTTTCGAACAGATATATGGGCTTAAATACATTATTTGAACTCGTCCAAAAAGATAAAATCGCATATCGAGAATGTAAGTCATGGGATATTATTTCGTCAAAAAAGAATAATGATATTACAAAAGATTTTATAGAATACATTAACCAGAAAGCATATGAGATCACAGGAGTTAAAGAAATATATCATGAGGATAAGCTCATAACATCAAAATTTGGATTTGAAGGGATAAATACATCATACTGTAACAAACTAGAAGGCGCTATACATACAGGAAAGATGATACAGGAATTGTATAAAAAAGCCATCCTCAACGATGTAAATGTTTTATTTGGAATGAACGCTGAAAAATTAGACCATTCCGCTCAAGAAAATGTAATTGAAACACAATTTGGTGAAATCAAGGCGAAAAATACAATAATAGCAACAAATGGTTTTGCAAAAAAATGGATTAAGGATGACATTCTTCCCGCAAGGGCTCAAGTAATCATTACGAACGAAATTCCCGATTTGAAAATAAATGGCACATTCCATTACGAAAAAGGATATTATTATTTTCGGAATGTAGGGAATAGATTGCTCTTAGGAGGAGGAAGAAATCTAGATTTCAAAGGTGAAACAACAGAAGAATTTGGTTCAAGCGAACAAATACGCCTAAAACTACTAGAGCTCTTAAAAAATGTAATATTGCCGAAACACACCTACGAAATTCAAGACTCGTGGTCAGGCATTATGGGCGTTGGGAAAAGCAAAAGTCCGATTATCAAAAAAATAAACAATAACACGGCAATAGGTGTTCGTATGGGAGGAATGGGTGTTGCTATTGGTGCACAGGTAGGTAAAAAGCTTGCAGACTTATTTTAAAAATGAAGAAAAAGAAAAAAATAGAAGAGGTGCCATTTGAAAATCCTATTGATTCAGACAAGATTACGGAAAACCCTCACAACCTTGAATATGGTCATCATAGCGGAAGTGCATTGATCAAACCTGAGGACGAAGGAAAACTAAAAAGTCGAGCTTTA